>JAKAHX010000377.1 GCA_021814735.1 Chloroflexota bacterium
GGGTCGTGGGGCTGCTCCTGCTGCTCGCCAGCGCGTATCCCGACCGGATGGCCGGCACCTACGGGTTGCTGCTGCTCCTCGGCGCGCTGATCGGCTGCGGGATCGCCACCTTCTCGGTGGGGATCGGGCAGGTCTCCTACTGGTTCCCCAAGCGCGACCAGGGCGGTGCGCTCGGTGCCTACGCGGGCCTCGGCAACACGAGCCCGGGCCTGTCCACCATGGTGCTTCCCATCGTGGTGGGATCCATCGGCATGCTCGGGGCATACAGCATCTGGTTCGCCATCCTGCTGGCGGTCACGCTCGCATACGCGCTCATGATCCACGACGCGCCCTGGTTCCAGCTCCGAGCGCGCGGTCGTACGGCAGATCCGGCCGAACTCGTGCGGCTCGGCGGCAGCGAGCTCCGGCCGGGTGGAAGCGTGCTCGCCGGGCTGCGTCGCGCCGCGTCCGTGCGTGCGACGTGGGCGCTCGTCTTCTTCTACTTCCTCTCCTTCGGCGGCTTCCTCGCGTTCACCTCCTGGTTGCCGACGTACTGGCACGCCATGTACGGCTCCTCGCTGCGCGACGCGGGGATCCTGGCGGCGGTCTTCTCGCTGACCAGCGCGCTCGTGCGAGTCCCGGGCGGCGTCCTCTCCGACCGGCTCTCGATCCGCCACGCGCTCTCGCTCAACTTCCTGCTCATGCTCGTCGGCACGCTGGTGCTCGCGTTCTCGGACGCGTTCGCCCTGTCCGTGGCGGCCACCATCGCCGTCGCGCTCGGGATGGGGCTGCAGAACGCCATCGTGTTCAAGCTGCTTCCTTCGTATGTCCCCGACGCCGTCGGCGGGGCGTCCGGCTGGGTGGGCGGACTCGGCGCGCTGGGAGGGTTCGTGGTGCCACCGCTCATGGGGCTCGTGACCGGGTTCGTGGGCGGTCCCGCCGCCTACGCGCGCGGGTTCCTGCCCTTTGCCATCCTCGTCGTGCTCGCCTACCCGGTCGTCTGGTGGCTCCAGCGATGGAGCGCGAGCGGGCCGGTCCCCGACCGTCCGGCCGCCACGTTCAGCGGTGGGCGGGAGCTCGCGGCATGAAGGGTGCCGAGCTGGGCAGGCGCGTCGAACCGGGTGCTGTGCGCCCCGACCTCGGGAGGCTGACCGCACCCGACCGCCCCCAGGCGAGGGTGCGCTGGGTGCCGCGTCAGCACGGGGCGTGGGCGATGCTGGCGATTCCCTTCGTGCTGGGCATCGTCGCCAGCCGGCCGAGCCCCTGGCAGGCCGTGCTCGCGGTGGCGGCGGTGGCCGCCTACCTGGCATCGAGCGCACTGCTCGACTACGCGCGGTCGCGGCGCCGCGCCTACCTCGAACCGGCCGCCGTCTTCGGGACCTGCTTCGCGGTCGCCGGGCTCGCGCTCCTGGCGGTCGCGCCCGGGCTCCTCCTGGTGGCCGTGATTGGCGCCCTGGCCGCCGCGGTGGCGCTGGGCGTGTCGATCGTCGGGCATCCGCGCAGCCTCGTCGCCAGCCTGGCGCAGGTCGCCGAGGCGCTGCTCCTGGTGCCGGCCGCCGCACTGGTCGCCGGCGCGTTCGACCCGCCCACGGTCGCGCGCGCGGTGCTGGTCGCCGGCGGGTACCTGGTGAGCTCCGTGCTGGTGGTGCGCTCGATGATCCGAGCCCGGGGCGACCGTGCGTTCCTCGCACTCTCGGCCGGCTACCACGCGCTGGCCGTAGTGGCAGCAGCCCTGCTTCTTCCGCCGGCCTACGCTGTCCTCGCCCTCGCGCTGGCGGTGCGCGCGGTCGGGCTGCCGCTGCTGCAGGACCGGCTGGCGGACGGGCCCCACCGGCTGCGCCCGGTGCACCTGGGGATCGTGGAGATCGCGGCGTCGCTGGCGCTCGTGCTGGCCGTGGTGGTCGCGCGGTTCTAGAGGGACGCGCGCACGGCGCGCCCGGCCGGGCTGGTGGTGCCGCTGGGTCCTGCCGACCGTTCCTTCGGCCGGCGCCTGGACCGCGCGCTCCCCACCCCGGGGCAGGGGACGACCGGTCAGAGCACGGGGTCGATGGGGTAGGGCGCGAGGGGCTCGCCGCCCTCCGTCGTGACCCGGTAGACGTCCTCGAAGCGCGCCCCGCCGACGCCGGGCACGGCGAGCACGGGGTGGCCGATCGTGACGGTCATGCCCTCCGCCAGCGCCACGTTCCGGTGCTGAGGGACGATCGTGGGCGCCGGTCGCTCCTCGAAGCGCAGACCGATGCCGTGCCCGATCCCCGGCACGTGGTATTGCTCGAGGCCGTGGCGTGCGCACGCCGCGCGGGCGAGGCGGTCCAGGTCGCCGATGCTGGCGCCAGGACGCAGCGCCGCGGGCAATGTGGCCACGATCTCGGCATACGCGTCGAGCAGCGCGGCCTGCCGCTCGTCGGGCTGGCCGACCACGAAGGTCCGGGCCAGGTTCGCGCAGTAGCCCTCCACCCGGGGCGTCAGGTCGACGATCACGAGCTGGCCGTTCTCCAGCGGCGCCGGACTCTGGCGCCCGTGGAGCATGCAGGTGTCGGGACCGACATTCACGTAGACGGGCGTGCTGGTCCCCTCGGCGCCCGCCCGCTGCAT
>JAKAHX010000025.1 GCA_021814735.1 Chloroflexota bacterium
CCGATGAACGAGGGGATCCCGCCGCTGCGCCGGATCAGCTCCTCGGCGATCCGGTCCAGCTCGAGCGTGGTGATCCCGGGCGCGATGGCATCGCCGACGCGGTCGAGCACGTCGGCCACCAGCCGACCGGCCCGGCGCATCTGCTCCACCTGGTGCCGGGACTTGAGCGTCACGCGACGCTCCGGGAGGATCATGCAGCCTCGCTCCGTCCAGGTCGCGCCGGGTGGGCGATGGCCCTGAGCAGAGCCTCGGTCACGGCCTCGACGGGCTGTGCCCCGTCCACGGCCACGAGCGAGCCCCGGGTGGTGTAGTGGTCGATCACCTCGTACATGGGCGGCAGCTGTTGCTCGAGGCGCGCCCGCACCGTCTCCGGGCGGTCGTCGTCGCGCTGGTACAGCTCGGAGCCGTCGATGTCGCAGACGCCGGCCACGCGGGGCGGATGGGTCACCTCGTTGTAGACGTGACCCGACGCGCGGCAGAGCCAGCGCCCGGAGAGCCGCCGGACCAGCTCCTCCTCGGGCACACCCACGTAGAGGGCCGCGTCCACGCGCGAGCCGCGCCGCTCGAGGGCCGCGTCGAGCGCCTCGGCCTGGGGCCGGGTGCGCGGGAAGCCGTCCAGGATGATCCCGGCGGCGGCGTCGGGGCGGGAGAGACGCTCCTCGATCATCCCGATCACCACGGGATCGGGCACCAGGGCGCCGCGTTCCATGTACCGCCGGGCCTCGCGGCCGAGCGCCGTGTCGTTCCGGACCGCGTCGCGGAAGAGGTCGCCGGAGGCCACGTGCACCAGCCCGAGCCGCTCCGCCAGGATGTCCGCCTGGGTCCCCTTGCCGGCGCCGGGGGCCCCGATCATCACGTAGACCTTCACCGGATGAAGCCCTCGTAGTTGCGCATCATCAGTTGCGCCTCCACCTGCTTCATGGTCTCGACCACCACGGACACCACGATCAGCAGCGCGGTACCACCGAGGGCGATGCCCCCCAGGCTCGGGAACGCCTGGCTGAGGACGAACGGCATGACCGCCACGAGCCCCAGGAAGAGTGCGCCGGCGATCGTGATCCGGAAGACCACGGCCTGCAGGTAGTCGCGGGTGGGGTTGCCGGGCCGGATGCCGGGGATGAAGCCGCCGTTCTTGCGCAGCTCGTCCGCCGTCTCGTCCGGTTTGAAGGTGAACGCGGTGTAGAAGTAGGTGAACCCGACGGTCAGCACGAAGTACAGGATCGCGTAGAGCGGACTGCCCGTGCCGAGCAGGCTCTGGATCGCCCGGGCCACGTCCGCCACCACCGCCACCTGCGAGGACTGGAAGTAGGCCGCGATCTGGACCGGGAAGAGGATGATGCTGATGGCGAAGATGATCGGGATGACGCCCGCCTGGTTGACGCGGAGCGGCAGGAACGTCGAGCCGCCCTGGTAGAGCCGGCGCCCGCGGACGCGGCTGGCGTACTGGACGGGGATGCGGCGCTGGCCCTGGTCGATGTAGATGATGGCCCCGATCACGATGACGCCGACCACGGCGAGCGCGATCCCGGCCGCCCAGTCAGGCGCCTCCAGGAACTGGCCCACCGCCAGTGGGATGCGGCCCACGATGCCCGCGAAGATGATGAAGCTGATGCCGTTGCCGATCCCCTTCTCGGTGATCAGCTCGCCCAGCCACATCAGCAGGATCGTGCCGGCCGTCAAGGAGACGAGCTGCGTGACGGTCTGCAGGCTGGCCAGGTCGAAACTGGTCAGCACGCCCTGGTTGCTCAGGATGGCCAGGAACCCGTAGCCCTGGATCAGCGCCAGGGGCACGGTCAGGTACCGGGTGTACTGGTTGATCTTCTGGCGCCCGTATTCGCCCTCGCGCGACAGCGACTGCAGGCTCGGGATCACGCCCTGCATCAGGGTCATGATGATCGACGCGTTGATGTACGGGTTGACGCCCATCCCGATGATCGAGAAGGACGAGAGCCCGCCGCCCGAGAAGATGTCCAGCAGGCCCAGCAGCTGGTTGTTCTGGAACAGCGTGTTCAGCGCGACGCGGTTGACGCCCGGCACGGGCACGTGCGCCAGCGCCCGCACGATGATGAGCATCCCGAGGACGAACAGGATGCGGCGCCGGATGTCCGGCGCTCGGAACGCGTTGATCAGGGCGTCGAACACCGTCTACTCCGCTTCCGGGTCAGCGGACCCCTGCTCCGGTGCCGTGGCTTCCGGCTCCACCGCGTCGAAGCCCGCGACGGGTTCCGGCGAAGGGGCGGCACTGTGCTGGCCGGCCGTCGCTTCGGCAGGCTCGGTCCCGAGCGCCGCGAGCGGCTCGTCGGGGATCTCCAGCACCTGCGCGGTGCCACCGGCCGCCTCGATCTTGGCCGCTGCGCTGCGGGTGAAGGCGTCTGCCACCACGAAGAGCGGGCGGGCGACGTCGCCCTGTCCGAGCACCTTGACAGGCTGGCGAAGCGAGCCCAGCAGGCCGGCGGCCAGCAGGAGCTCAGGGTTGACGGCGATCGGGGCGCCGGCTGGCGCCTCGCCGAACCCGCCCGCCGCGGCGACGGCGTCGATGCGTCCGACGTTCACCACCGCGTACTCGACGCGGAAGCGGCGCTTGAAGCCGCGCAGCTTCGGAATGCGCTGCGACGCCGGGGTCTGTCCGCCCTCGAACCACGCGGGGATCGAGGCGCCCGTCCGCGCCTTCTGGCCCTTGGTGCCGCGGCCCGCGGTCTTGCCCTTCCCGGCAGCGATCCCGCGGCCGACGCGGGTTCGCGCGGTGTGCGCGCCCGGGGCGGGGCGCAGGTCGTGGAGCTTCATGCCTGTTCCTCCTCCGTGGCCGGCACGGAGGACGCCGCCGGGCTGGCGGCCGCCCGGCGGCGCGGCCGGCGCGCGGGCTCCACGGTCTCGGGGAGTTCCTCCACCTCGACCAGGAACCGGACCGCGCGGACCATGCCACGGGTCGCCGGGTTGTCCGGGACCTCCACCGTCTCGTGCAGCCGGTGCAGGCCGAGGGCGCGGACGGTGCCGCGTGCCTGGGCCGTGTAGCTGATGGGGCTCTTGCGGAGCCGGACGCGGAGCTTACCGGGCATCGACGGCCACCTCCGTGGTCGGCTGGCCGCTGATCACACTGCGCAGCGGCACGCCGCGCTGGGCCGACAGCTCATCCGCGCTGCGGAGGCTGCGGAGGGCCTCCAGCGCGGCCCGGGTGACGTTGACCGGGTTGGTCGACCCGAGGGACTTCGAGAGGATGTCGCGGATCCCCGCCGACTCGACCACGGCCCGCACCGAGCCGCCGGCGATGACGCCGGTCCCCTGCGACGCCGGGCGGAGCAGCACGTTGCTGGCGCCGTAGCGCACGCTGACCTCGTGCGGGATCGTGGTGCCCACGAGCGGGACCGCGATGAGGTGCTTCTTGGCGTCCTCGACGCCCTTCCGGATCGCCTCGGGGACCTCGCCGGCCTTGCCGAGTCCGACCCCGACATGCCCGGCGCCGTCGCCGACGACGACCACCGCGCTGAAGCTGAAGCGGCGGCCGCCCTTGACGACCTTGGCGACGCGGTTGATCTGGACGACGCGCTCTTCGAGCGTCAGCCTGGCTGGGTCGATCCTCGCCAACGGGGGCTCCTTTCCGATCCTAGAAGTCGAGGCCCGCTTCGCGGGCCGCGTCGGCGAGCGACTTCACGCGTCCGTGGTAGCGGTAACCGGCCCGGTCGAAGACGACCGCGGCAACGCCGGCGTCCTTCGCGCGCTCCGCGAGGAGCCGTCCGACGGTCCGGGCCCGCTCGGTCTTGGTTGCCTGGAGGGCGCGGATCTCCGGCTCGAGGGAGGATGCCGCGGCCAGCGTGCGACCGACGGTGTCGTCGATGACCTGGGCGTAGATCTGGTCGATGCTCCGGAAGACGGCCAGGCGCGGTCGTGCCGCCGTGCCCCGAAGGGAGAGGCGGATCCGCTCGTGGCGCTTCTGGCGCCCGGCGCTCCGGGAAGGTGCCTGGGCCATGTCGGTGGTGGTCTCCTACGGGTGCCGCGGGCCCGTGCAGGACCCGCCGTGGCTCACTTCTTGCCGCCGATCTTGCCGGCCTTGCCGGCCTTGCGGCGGATCTGCTCGCCGGCGTAGCGCACGCCCTTGCCCTTGTAGGGCTCCGGCTTGCGCGTGGCCCGGACGCGGGCGGCGGTCAGGCCCACCAGCTCCTTGTCGATCCCGACCACGGCGAGCTTCGTGGGGTTCTCCAGCTCGAAGCTGATCCCCGCGGGCGGATCGATCTCGATCGGGTGGCTGTAGCCCACGCTGAGCTGGAGCTTGTCCCCGACCTTCTGGGCGCGATACCCGACGCCGGTGATCTCGAGCGGCTTCCGGTACCCGGCGGTCACGCCGGTCACCATGTTGGCGACCAGGGTGCGGGTCAGGCCGTGCAGCTCGCGCGAGCGCTTGTCGTCACGGGGCCGCTCGACGCGCAGCGAGCCGTCATCGCGCACGACGTTGAGCTCAGGCGCGATGTCGCGGTGCAGCTGGCCGCGGGGACCGGAGACGGTGATCGACGAGCCGTCGATGGTCACCTCGACCCCGGGCGGGATGGGGATGGGAAGACGTCCGATGCGTGACATGGCGGCCTACCAGACGTAGGCCAGGACTTCGCCGCCGAGCTGGGCCTTGCGTGCCTGCGCGCCGGTCATGATGCCCTGGCTGGTGCTGACGATGACGATCCCCAGGCCGCCGAGGACGCGCGGGATGTCCGTCTTGCCCGCGTAGACCCGGAGCCCGGGCTTGCTGATCCGCTTGAGGCCCGAGACCACCGGAGCCTTCCCCCCGACATAGCGGAGGGTGACCCGCAGCATGGCACGGGGTCCGTCACGGACCTCCTCGTAGTCGGCGATGAAGCCCTCGTCCTTGAGGATCCGCGCGATCTCGCGCTTGGTCCGGGAGGCGGGGATCAGCACCTCGGGGTGGCGGGCCCGGCTCGCGTTGCGGATCCGGGTGAGCATGTCGGCGATCGGGTCGGAGATGTTCATCGCGTCACCAGCTCGACTTCGTCACGCCCGGGAGCATCCCCTCCAGGGCGCGCTCGCGGAAGCAGATGCGGCACAGCGCGAACCGGCGCATGTAGCCGCGCGGTCGTCCGCAGACGGAGCAGCGGTGATGCTCGCGCACCTTGAAGCGGCTGGGGCGCTTCGCCTTCGCGATCATGGACTTCTTGGCCATTCGTGGTCCCTCCCGCGCCGCTAGCCGGCGAAGGGCATGCCGAGGAGCTCGAGAAGCTTCTTCGATTCCTCGTCGGTCTTCGCCGTCGTCACGATGCTCACCTCGAGCCCGCGCAGACGGTCCACCTTGTCGTAGTCGATCTCGGGAAACGCGAGCTGCTCGCGCAGACCCAGCGAGTAGTTGCCGCGCCCGTCGAACGCCCGCGTCGGAACGCCGTGGAAGTCGCGGATGCGGGGCAGCGCCAGCTGGGTCAGCCGCTCCAGGAAATCCCACATGCGCTCGCCGCGCAGGGTCACCTTTGCGCCGATGGCGTTGCCGGTGCGCAGGCGGAACTGCGCGATGGAGCGCTTCGCCCGCGTGACGATCGGCTTCTGGCCGGTGATGGCGGTCAGGTCCGCCACCGCCGCGTCGAGCGCCTTGGCGTTCTGGAGCGCCTCGCCGAGCCCGATGTTGACCACGATCTTCTCCAGACGCGGCACCTGCATCGGGTTGACGTAGGAGAACTCCTTCTGCAGGGCGGGCACCACCTCCTCGTGGTAGCGCCGCCGGAGCTCGCTCATGACTTCACCTCGCGCGCCAGCGGTTCGCCGCAGCGGGCGCAGACGCGCACGCTCGCCCCGGTGCCCAGTGCCGCATGACGCACCCGGGTCGGCTGTCCGCAGGACGGACAGACGACCATGACGTTGCTGATGGCCAGGGGCATCGTCTTGTCGAGGATGCCGCCCTGCTGGATCTGCGGCGCCGATTCCGTCCGGCCCTGGATGGTGCGCGGCTTGGTGTGCCGCTTGGAGACGTTGATTCCACCCACGATCACGCGGTCCGGGCGGATCACGCGGTCGACCGTGCCGTGCTTGCCGGCGTCCTTGCCGGTGAGCACGACCACCTGGTCGCCCTTGCGGATCTCCGGGACCTTGGTGACGTGCTTGACGACCTCGCCCGGCATGACTACAGCACCTCCGGGGCGAGCGACACGATCTTCATGTAGTTCCGGTCCCGCAACTCGCGAGCCACCGGGCCGAAGATCCGGGTGCCGCGCGGGTTGCCCTGGTTGTTGATCAGGACGGCCGCGTTCTCGTCGAAGCGGATGTAGCTGCCGTCAGGGCGGCCGTACTCCTTGACCGTGCGGACCACCACGGCGCGCACCACGTCACCCTTCTTGACGGCGGCGTTGGGGATCGCCTGCTTGACGCTGGCGATGATCACGTCGCCGACCTCGGCGGTGGTCTTCCGGGAGCGCCCCATGATGCGGATGCACTGGATGGTCCGGGCGCCGGTGTTGTCGGCCACCTTGAGGCGGCTGTACTGCTGGATCATGCGGGCACCCCTCCGGCCGGCGTCTCCTCGTGCCGGCCCGGGTGCGCGGCGCCGTGGATCGCCTCGGAGGTGGACACCTCCTCGGTCACCACGCCCTCGGCGGGCTCGGTGGCCCGCTGCACGATCTCGACCAGGCGCCAGCGCTTCGTGGCGCTGAGGGGCCGCGACTCCACGATGCGCACCGTGTCACCGATGCGGGCCTCGTTGCGCTCGTCGTGGGCCTTGAACTTGGTGGTCAGGCGCACCACGCGCTTGTAGAGCGGGTGTCGCGAGAGTCGCTCCACGGAGACCACGATCGTCTTGTCCATCTTGTCGGAGACGACCCGCCCGACCTTGGTCTTCCGCTGCCCTTCCACGTTCACTCCGCTCATCGTCCGGCCTCCGCGGTCGCCCGGCCAAGGCGGCGCTCCGTCTGGACGGTCAGGATGCGGGCGATCCGCTTCCGCGTGCTCCGGATCTGGTTGTAGTCGCTCAGCTGGCGGGTGGCCAGCTGAAACCGCAGGTCGTACAGGTTGCGGCGTGCCGCGGCCAGCTCGGACTCGAGCTCGCCGTCAGAGAGCGCGCGGACCTCATCGATGTCCATCGACGACGCCCTCCTTGACCACGAACTTCACGTTGACGGGGAGCTTGTGTCCCGCCAGCCGCATGGCCTCGCGGGCCTCCTCGACCGGCACGCCGGCCAGCTCGAAGAGGATCCGGCCGGGCTTGACCACGGCGATCCAGTGATCGGGCGCGCCCTTCCCGGAGCCCATCCGGGTCTCGGCCGGCTTCTTGGTGACCGGCTTGTCCGGGAAGATCCGGATCCACACCTTGCCACCGCGCTTGACCGACCGCGTCATCGCGCGGCGCGCGGCCTCGATCTGCCGGCTGGTGATCCAGGCCGGCTCCTCGGTCATCAGCCCGTACTCGCCGAAGGCGATGGTGCTGCCGCCCTTGGTCGGGCCGCTCATGCGGCCGCGCATGACCCGCCGGTGCTTGACTCGCTTCGGAAGCAGCATCGCCCTATGCTCCCGCCACCGCGGCCTCGCGGGGCGCCTGGCGCTCCGGGATGATGTCGCCCCGGTAGACCCAGACCTTGACCCCGATGCGGCCATAGGTGGTGTGCGCGTGGACCTGCCCGTAGCTGATGTCGGCGCGCAGCGTGCCGAGCGGGATGCGCCCCTCGCGCTCCCACTCGCGGCGTGCCATCTCCGCGCCTCCGAGCCGGCCGGCCACGGCGATCCGGACGCCCTTGGCGCCGGCCTTCATGGTCCGCTGGACGGACTGCTTCATCGCCTTCTTGAAGGCGATGCGGCGGGACAGCTGCTGGGCGATGTTGGCGGCCACCAGCTGGGCATCGAGCTCGGGCTGGCGGATCTCCTTGATCTCCAGCTTGACCTTGCGGCTGGAGATCCGGCCGATCTGCTGGCGGAGCGCCTCCACGTTGGCGCCGCCCTTGCCGATCACGATCCCCGGCTTGGCCGTGTGGATGGTGACCGTCACGTGGTTGATGCCGCGCTCGATCTCGACGTGGCTGACGCTCGCGTTGGCGAGCCGCCGGTCGATCAGGTCGCGGATCGCGAAGTCCTCCTTGAGGAGATCCGCGTACCCCTTGCCGGCATACCAGTTCGCCGTCCAGCCGCGCGAGACGCCGATCCGGAAGCCGTAGGGATGGACCTTGTGACCCAACCTACGCCTCCTTGCTCTCGACGACCACGGTGATGTGGGTCATCGGCTTGTGGATGGGGAAGGCGCGCCCCTGGGCGCGCGGTTGCCAGCGCTTGATGGTGGGTCCCTCGTCGGCCCGCGCCTCCGCGACGACCAGGTCGTCGGGGGCGAGGTGGTGGTTGTTCTCCGCGTTCGCGGCGGCGCTCTTGAGCACCCTCGCGACGTCCCGCGCCGCGCCCTGCGGCATGAACTGCAGGATCGCGGCGGCCTCGCCCACCGGGCGACCCACGATCGCCTGGGTGACGAGGCGCGTCTTGCGCGTGGAGCGGCGGATGTACTTGGCGGTGGCGGCGACTCGCACGGCTGGCTCCTACTTCAGCGCCGTCGAGCGCTCGGTGTGCTTGCCGTGCCCGCGGAAGGTCCGCGTGGGCGCGAACTCGCCCAGCCGATGGCCGACCATGTTCTCGGTCACGTAGACCGGGATGTGCTTGCGCCCGTTGTAGACGGCGACGGTGTGCCCGACGAAGTCCGGGAAGATCACGCTCGCACGGGACCAGGTCTTGAGGACCCGCTTCTCGTTGCGCCGGTTCATCTCCTGGATGCGGCCGAGGAGACGCGCCTCTACGAACGGCCCCTTCTTGACTGACCGCGACATCAGCGACCTCCTTTCGGCCTAGCTCTTGCGGTGCCGGGAGCGCACGATCAGGCGTCCCGTCAGCTTGTTGCGCCGCGTCCGCAGGCCCATGGCGGGCTTGCCCCACGGCGTCTTGGGCGGCATGCCGGTCGGCGACTTGCCCTCGCCGCCGCCGTGCGGGTGCTCCCGGGGGTTCATCACCACGCCGCGCACCTCGGGGCGCAGCCCCATGTGGCGCGCGCGCCCGGCCTTGCCAAGGCTCTGGTTCTCGTGATCGAGGTTGCCGACCTGGCCCACGGTCGCGATGCACCCCAGCGGAATGCGGCGCATCTCCCCGGAGGGAAGCCGCACCGTCCCCCACTCGCCCTCCTTGGCGAGCAGCTGGGCGGAGGCGCCCGCGGAGCGCACGATCTGGCCACCCTTGCCGGGCACCAGCTCGATGTTGTGGACCGTGGTGCCGAGCGGGATGTCCGCCAGCGGCAGCGCGTTTCCGACGCGGGCCTCGACCCCGGGTCCGCTCACGACGACGTCGCCGACCCGCAGCCCGTTGGGCACGAGGATGTAGCGCTTCTCGCCGTCCCGGTAGTGGAGCAGGCCGATGCGGGCCGACCGGTTCGGGTCGTACTCGATGGTGGCAAGCCGGGCCGGGACGCCGTGCTTGTCCCGCTTGAAGTCGATGCGACGGTAGTGCTGCTTCTCACCGCCGCCGCGATGGCGCACGGTAAGGTGCCCCTGGTTGTTGCGCCCGCTGCCCCGCTTCTGGGGCTCGAGGAGCGGCTTGTAGGGCTCGTCGGTGGTGATCTCGGCAAACGTCGACCGGGTCATGAACCGCCGGCCGGCGGAGGTCGGCTTGTAGCTTCGCAGCGGCATCGCCTAGACCCCCTCGAAGAACTCGATCTTGTCGCCGGCGGAGACCGTGACCACGGCCTTGTGCCACGCGCTGGTGGAGCCCGTGACCCGCCCGCGCTTGGTGCCGCGCTGCTTCTCCTTGGCCTGCGTCGTCGACACGTTGACCGACAGGACGGTGACCTTGAAGAGCTCCTCCACCGCGCGCTTGATCTGCAGCTTGTTGGCGTCCGGATGGACCCGGAACGTGTACTTGTTCCGCTGCGTCAGGTCCATCGACTTCTCGCTGATGACCGGCCGGAGGATCACCTCGGCGCTCTGCAGCGTCATGCGTACACCTCCGACATGGTGGCGATCGCGGGCTGCTCGATCAGCAGGACGTCGGCGTTCAGCACGTCCACGACGTTGAGCGAGTCCGCCAGGATCACGTCCACCCCCGGCACGTTGCGTGCCGAGAGGGTGAGCCGCTGGTCGCGCGAGGGAGCCACCACCAGCACGCGGCCGGCCGCGTTCAGGGCGCCCAGGTACCCCACCAGCTCGCGCGTCTTGATTGCCTCCATCGCAAGGTCCTCGACCACGCGCACGGCGCCGTCGCCGTACTTGGCGGTGAGGGCGCCGAGGAGCGCGAGGCGCTTCATCTTCCGGGGCAGGCGCTGCTCGTAGCTCCGCGGGTGGGGTCCGAACACGGTGCCGCCCCCGGCGAAGTGCGGGGCACGCCGGGAGCCCTGGCGGGCGCGGCCAGTCCCCTTCTGGCGATACGGCTTCTTGCCGCCGCCGGCGACCTGACCACGGGTCTTGGTGTCGTGGGTGCCCAGGCGGCGGCCCGCGAGCTGGGCCACGACCGCCTGGTGGAGCACGGCCGCGTTCACGGGCGCCGCGAACAGCTCGTCCGGCAGCTCGATCGAGCCGGCCTCCTCGCCGGTCTTGCGGTACAGGGTGGTCTGCGGCATCGCGCTACGCCTTCCTGACCATGACGAGCGCGTTCGGCGCGCCCGGCACGGATCCCTTGACCAGCAGCAGGTGGCGCTCGGGATCGGTGCGCACGACGGTCAGCTTCTTGATCGTCACCCGGTCGTGGCCGAGGTGACCGGCCATCCCCAGGCCGCGGTAGACGCGTCCGGGCGTCGTGCCGGCGCCGACGGAGCCGGGCTGCCGGTGGGAGTCGGATCCGTGGGTCTCCGGGCCGCGGCGGAAGTGGTGCCGCTTCACGGTCCCGGCGAAGCCCTTGCCCTTGCTGACGCCGGTCACGTCGACCCGGTCGCCCGCGGCGAAGACCTCGTCCACCCGGAACTCCTGCCCCACGCGGTAGTCGTCCACGCGCTCCACCCGGAACTCGCGGACGTTCCGCACGCGCGGAAGGTCGCGCAGCTGCCCGAGGCGCGGCTTGCTGAGGCGGCGCGCCGTGCCGGTCCCCAGCTGCACGGCGGCGTAGCCGTCGCGCTCCGGGGTCCGGACGAGCGTCACCGTGTTGGGCTCCACCACGAGGACGGAGACCGGGACGACCGTCCCGTCCTCGGCGAAGATCTGTGTCATGCCGGCCTTGCGGCCGAGAAGTCCGATGCTCATCTACATCTTGATCTCGATGTCGACTCCCGCGGCAAGCGAGAGACGCATCAGGGCGTCCACGGTCTTCGATGACGGATCCAGGATGTCGATGAGCCGCTTGTGCGTGCGGATCTCGAACTGCTCCCGGCTGTCCTTGTCGATGAACGGCGAGCGCAGGACGGTGAACTTCTCGATGCGGGTCGGGAGCGGAACGGGCCCGGCGACGTCGGCGCCGGTCCGCTGCGCGGTCTCCACGATCTGGAGCGCCGACTGATCGAGCAGCCGATGATCGTAGGCCTTGAGGCGGATCCTGATCCGCTGCTTCGCCATGCCCTACTCCAGGATGCTGGTGATCGCGCCGGCGCCCACGGTGTGGCCGCCCTCGCGGATCGCGAAGCGCTGCCCGGTCTCGAGCGCGATGGGGGTGATGAGCTCCACCGTCATGTCC
>JAKAHX010000378.1 GCA_021814735.1 Chloroflexota bacterium
CGACCCATGGACGGATCACCGCCATCGCCATCCCTGGCGAGTACGACGCTCCACGCGCAGACCGTGGCCCGCACGGCCCCGTCGCCGCGGCTGCTGGTCGCGCTCCTCCTGGCGCTGGCCGTGCTCGTCCTGGAGGTCGTCGGCGGCCTGCTGACGGGGAGCCTGGCGCTGCTCAGCGATGCGACGCACGTCGCGGTGGACGTGGCCGCGCTGGTGGTGGGGTGGACAGCGGCCCGGCTCGCGACCCGCGACCCGGACGACGCCCACACCTATGGGTTTCATCGCCTCGAGTCCATCGGCGCGCTGGTCAACGGGGCGCTGCTGGTGGCCGCGAGCGCCGCGGTGCTCGTCGAGAGCGTGAGCCGGCTCCTCGCGCCGACCGCCGTCGAGGCGTCGGGCGTGTTGGGCGTGGCCGTGCTGGCCCTGGTCACCAACACCACGTCGGCACTGCTCGTGCACGGGATCGAGCGGCGCACCAGCGCCACCCGCGTGCTGGTGCTCCACCTTGCCGGCGACGCCGCGGGCTCGTCGGCCGTCATTGCCGCCTCGTTGCTGATCCTCGCCGGCGGACCGCCGGTGCTCGACGCCGTCGCGAGCCTGGCGATCGGGGTGCTGCTCGGTGTCGCGGGCCTGCGGCTGCTTGCCGAGGTGGTGCACGTCCTGTCCGAAGGCGTGCCCGCCCAGCCATCGCTGGCATCGGCCGGCGCCGCCCTGCGTTCGGTGCCCGGGGCCGCGGCGATCCACGACCTGCACGTGTGGGCACTCGCCGAGGACCTGCCGCTGGTGACCGCGCATCTCGAGCTCCAGCCCGCGGCCGAGCCGTGCGACGTCCTGCCGGCCGCGACGGACGCGCTGCGTCGAATCGGCGTCTCCCACGTCACGCTCCAGCTGGAGCAGCAGTTCTGCGGCCAGGGGCGGGCCCATCCGGCGACCGAGGGGGCAAGCGGGACGCACGGCCGTTGATCCGCAGCAGGTAGCGGGCGCGGACGAAGCGCCCCGACAGGACGCGAACCGCCGGGAGGTGCCCGGCGATCGAGCAAGGCCGGGAGGTGCCCGGCGATCCAACAAGGAGGAACCACCATGGCGGCACCCGAGAAGCTGCTCATCATGATCACCCACGGCGCCGACGAGGCAGAGCAGGTCACCATGCCGATGGTGATGGCGGTCGGCGCGCTGGCGTCCGAGGTGGACGTCGTGGTCGGGCTCCAGGAGGCCGGTGTCGAGCTGGCCGTCAAGGGTGCTGCCGACACGATCGCGGCGGAGGGATACCCCACGCTCTCGAAGCTGATGTCCGACTACCGCGAGCTGGGGGGGCGCCTGCTCGCGTGCCCGCTGGGCGTGGCCAAGCGGGGCATCGACCGCGACACGCTGGTGGACAACGCCGAGGTGGTGGCCGCCGGGCGGTTCATCGTCGAGATGAGCACGGCGAGCCACGTCCTCGTCTACTGACCGGCCGGCCGACGGCACGAGCGCCGTTCCTGACGCTGCAGGGGAGCATTGCCATGGATGACACCGAGATTCTCACGCAGGCCCTGGCCTTCCACGGCCACAAGTGCTGGGCCAGCACCGCCGGGGTTCGCATCGGCCTGGCCGCGATGCGCGCACTGGGCGCGGAGCGCGCAGGGGCCAAGGAACTGCACGCGATCATCGAGACCGGGGACTTCCACGGCGGGATGTGCTTCGGGGACGGCATCCAGTTCACCACCGGGTGCACGTTCGGCAAGGGCAACATCGAGAAGTCGGGGGAGGGGAAGTTCGCAGTCACCCTGGTCGACAAGGGCACCGGGCGTGCCGTCCGGGTCGCGTACAAGCCCACGCTCCAGCCGAAGATCCGCGCCACCTCGTTCATGCAGAAGCGTGCCGCCGGCGTGCCGGCCTCGGAGATCCCCGACGCGGAGCAGATGGAGGTGGTCCATCTCGTGTGGGATGCCCCAGCCGAGGAGATCATGACCGTGGGACCGGTGCAGGCGAGGACCTGGACGGAGCCCGAGGAAGTGGTGCGCTTCGCCGTCTGCCCGTCCTGCGGCGAGCTGGTCGCCGAGCCGTATCTCCGGGTCGTCGAGGGACGGGCCGTCTGCGCCGCCTGCTCAGGCTACCCGCGCTGACCCCGAAGGGGCACCGGTCCCATGCTGCTGTACCTCGTTGGCGGGGCGAGCGTCTTCGTGTTCTCGGGCGTCATGGCCATGGCCGGCCTGGGCGCCGCGTTCCTCTTCGTCCCGCTCTTCTACTACCTGGGCGTGCCGCTCGGCCAGGCGACGTCGACGGCCCTGCTGCTGAACGCGGTGAGCCTTTCGGCCGCCACCGTCGCGTACTGGCGGGGCCGGCTCATCGACTGGCGGGCGGGCATCCCGGTCCTCCTCGCCGCGGTGATCCTGGCGCCGTTCGGCGCCCGTCTCACGGCGAGCGTCGACCGCCGCGCCCTGCTCGCGCTGTTCGTCTGCTTCCTCGTGTTCGCCGGGGCCATGATGCTCTTCTACCGGGCGCGCTCCGCCCGCCGCTCCATGGGCCGTGCGACCGAGGCGGGCGTGGGGGCCGGCGTGGGCGGGGTGGCCGGGTTCCTGGG
>JAKAHX010000379.1 GCA_021814735.1 Chloroflexota bacterium
AGCAGCACCTGCGGCCGCTTCGGTCGGTGCCGACCGTGCGACCAGGTGCGACCAGTCGGCGCGGAGCCAGCCGCAGGACCGGCCGGACCGGCGTCGGAGCCATCGGGTGGCAGCGCCCGCGCTCCGTCCGGCGCGGGGCGCTCCGCGGCCGCCATGGCCAGTGTCGCATCCGACATCCCGGGCTCCGCGGCCGTCGCGGCCGGTCCCGGGGCGGGCGCGTGGTGCCCGGCGGTCATCGCGTCGTCATCGCTCGCGCCGATGCTCAGCATGGCGCGCATCTGGGCGGCCGTCCGCTGAGCCCCGGGGCGATCGCCCTTGGTCACCACGACGAGGTCGGCCACCTCGAGCAGCCCGGCCTTGATCGCCTGCACCTCGTCGCCCATCTCGGGGGCCTCCACGACCACGGTGGTATCCGCGATGGAGGCGACCTCGACCTCGCTCTGGCCGGCGCCGACGGTCTCCAGGAAGACAAACGGGAAACCCGCCGCATCGAGCGCCGCCGACGCGTCCGCGGCGGCGGCCGCCAGCCCACCGGAATGCCCGCGCGATGCCATGGACCGGATGAACACCTCGCGGTCGCCGGCGTGCTCCTGCATCCGCACGCGGTCGCCCAGGATGGCCCCACCACTGATCGGGCTGGACGGGTCGATGGCCAGCACGGCGGCGGCGCGGCCGGTG
Organism: Chloroflexota bacterium; assembly: GCA_021814735.1. Taxonomy (GTDB): domain Bacteria; phylum Chloroflexota; class Limnocylindria; order Limnocylindrales; family CSP1-4; genus JAJYNJ01. Next base: position 679 of record JAKAHX010000379.1, read on the forward strand.
GCGCGCACCGCACGGACGAGTGCGGCGACGAGCGTGCTCTTGCCCGCACCCGGTGCCCCGGTGACGCCCACCAGGTGTGCCTGCCCTGCCAGTGGGTACAGCACGCGGAGAGCGGCCTCGGCCACGCGCGTGCGGTTCTCGACCTCGGTGAGCAGTCGCGCAAGCCCGCGTCGGTCTCCCGACCGGACGCGTTCGGCCAGCTCCCTGCCGCGCTCCTCCGCCCCGGTCATCGCGAGGCCCGCCGAACAAGCCGGCCGGACCGAGAGAGCGGGCGAGCGCCCGGCTCCGTCGTTGGCCGTCGGGCGCGGGACCCGTCGTCCAGCAGGGACGCCCGCCGACTGCACCACCGCGGGCTGTCAAGCGCGGCGTGCCAGCTCGCGGTGGTCGGGTGGCGGTTCATCGTGGCCGGGTGGCGGCTCGTCGTCGCCGCGTGGCGCGCCCACTTGTGGGCTGGCGGCGGAGCTTGGCCGGACGGAGCGATCCGGTCGTCGGCTGGCGCGTCAGCTTGACCTCTCGGAGTAGCACCGTCGTCGGCTGGCGCGTCAGCTTGGCCTGCCGGAGCGGCCCCCTGGTCGGCCGGCGCCTCACGCGTCTCCGCGCGGGCGCGCGTGGGTCCGCAGGTAGTCCGCCACCTCGCCGATGGTGGTGCCCGGTCCGAACACCCGGTCGATGCCGGCCTCGCGGAGCGCAGGGATGTCGTCGTCGGGGATGATCCCGCCCGCCGTCACCAGGACGTCCGTCAGCCCCTCGTCCCGGAGCGCGCGGCAGACCCTTGGGAGCAGGGTCATGTGCGCTCCCGATAGGATGGACAGACCCACGACGTCGACATCCTCCTGAAGAGCGGCCGAGGCGATCATCTCGGGCGTCTGCCGCAGGCCGGTGTACACGACCTCGAAGCCCTCGTCGCGCAGGCCGCGGGCAAGGACCTTCGCGCCCCGGTCGTGGCCGTCCAGCCCGGGCTTGGCGATCAGGACCTTGATGGGTCGTTCACTCATCGCCGCGCATCATACGTCGACCACGATCGTCGCCTGCAGCCCGGCGGCGTCGACTGGCGACCCTGCCGAGCGAGTGGTCGACGGGACCGCGGGCACGGGCCCGGCACCAACCACGGGCCGACGCCCCGGCACGCGGCCCGATGTGCGAGCCGACGACGCTGCTCGCGCTCGGATCCGCGGGTCAACCGCTTCGCCTGAGGCCGGATCTGCGGGTCGACGACCCTGCTCGCATCCGCGGGTCAACCGCACCGCCCGAGGCCGGATCTGCGGGTCGACGACCCTGCTCGCATCCGCGGGTCAACCGCACCGCCCGAGGCCGGATCTGCGGGTCGACCGCCCCGAGTCGGGCCCGGGCGCCTGCACATGACCGCGGACGGCGCCTCTGCCCGACGGACCGGCGACGACCGATCATCCGGAAGCCAGCGGCTGCGCAATCCTGCCGGATGTGCATGGGCGGAACCTTGTGTCGGTTCGCGCGGGGTTCGTGGGCGCCGGCACGGCATGATCGGTCCACGATGGGCCGCTGACGCCGGGACGCCCCGCACGAACCGGGGCGGACACCGGCACGCCGACGTCGCTGCCAACACGATCGGTGCTGCCGAACAGACATACGGTTCCTGGGCTGCGCATGCTGCAGGATCCGGGGCCCTGCAGGGCCGGGTCGGCCGGCAGGTCCGCGCAGGGGGGCAGGAACGAGCCGGTCGAGCGGAGGCCAGGGATCGGCGGACGGCAGAGTTCCGCACCGACGCCCGGCGCTGGAGCGGTCCTCGGGACCGCATCCGGTGCCTGGTGCCGGCGCGGTCCCCCAGATCGGCGCGGACGCCAGCACGGTCGCCCGGCGCAGGGGCCGTCCTCGGCACGGGCGGAGGCCAGGGATCCGCGCG
>JAKAHX010000380.1 GCA_021814735.1 Chloroflexota bacterium
GCACCCGCGTGACCAGCGCGGGCACGGCCTCCGGGTCGGTGACGTCGCCCTCCATCCAGAAGCAGCGCCGGCCCAGCGCCTCAACGTCGCTTCGGGTCGCCTCGGCGGCCTCCGCGGGCCCACGGTCAAGGAACGCCACGTCGGCGCCCTGGCGGGCCAGGCGCAGCACGATCGCGCGTCCGATCCCGCGCGCGCCTCCGGTGACGATGGCGGACTTGCCGGACAGGTCGATCACGCGTGCACCTCCCTCGGAGCGCTGGTCGTCGCTACCGGCCCGGGACGCGTGGGCCGTGGGTGGAACTCTGCCGAATCGGCGCCCGCCGGATGAAGCTGCGGGGCACAGACACTCTACAGGGCTCGCCGGCCGCGCGGAGGGCTCGCCGGCCGCGCGGAGGGCTCGCCGGTCGCGCGGAGGGCTCACCGGCCGCGCGCATGGCTGGCCGCTCGCGCAGAGGGCTCGCCGGAAGCGGCCCGGGACGAGCCACGTCCCCCGCACGACCGCTATCGCGCCGCGGCAGCCTCCGCATCCCCGGCGCCGGTTGCCACGGTCTGGGCGGCGGACCCGGCGCCCTCGCGCTCCGCGAAGAACGGGCGCAGCTCCGGGGGCGTGGGGTCCTCGCCGGTCCAGTCCTTCGGCGGATGGATCGAGACGTCCGCGCCGATCCCCGCCGCGCGCGCCGCCCGGGCCGGGTCGGCCGTCCACTCGAGGACCGCCGCGCCGCTGGTGTAGCCGGCGCCGAAGGCGACGAAGACGAGCCGGTCGCCCGGCTGCACGCGCCCGCGCTCGACCGCCTCGGAGAGCGCGATCGGGACCGACGCCGCCGACGTGTTGCCGTAGCGGTCCACGTTCACGTAGACGCGCGACATGTCCAGGCCGAGCTGCTTGGCCACCGACTCGATGATCCGGAGGTTGGCCTGGTGCGGTACGAAGAGGGCCACGTCGTCGGTGGTGAGGCCCGCCCGCTCGAGGGCAGTGGCCGCGGACCGGGCCAGCGTCCGCGTCGCGTACTTGTACGTCTCGCGGCCGTCCATGCGGATGAAGTGCGCGCGCTGCTCGACCGTCCCGGCCGTGACCGGGTTCCGGTTGCCGCCCGCGGGGATCCAGATGTTGTAGGCGCCAGCCGGGTCGACCGTCAGCTCGAAGCCGAGCAGCCCGCCCCCGGCCTCCTCGGAGGCGCGCAGGACCACCGCGCCGGCGCCGTCCCCGAAGAGCACGCAGGTGTTTCGATCGGTGAAGTCGCTCACGCGCGAGAGCGTCTCGGCACCGATCACCAGCACGGTGCGGTACATCCCGCTGCTGATGTAAGCATGCGCCGCGGTGAGCCCGTAGACCCAGCCGGAACAGGCCGCCGCGAGGTCCATGGCCGCGGCCCGCTCGGCGCCGATCGCCTCCTTGACCAGGGCGGCAGTGGACGGGAACTGGTAGTCGGAGGTGACCGTGGCCACCAGGATCATGTCGACCTCGGCCGGGTCGAGGTCGGCGACCGCCAGGGCGCGGCGCGCGGCGACCGAGGCCATGGTGGCCGTCGACTCCCAGGGCGCGGCGACGCGGCGCTCCCGGATACCGGTGCGGGTCTGGATCCACTCGTCGGACGTATCGACCAGCCGCTCAAGGTCGGCGTTGGTGAGGACGCGCGTCGGGGCGTAGTAGCCCCAGCCTTCGATGCGTGCACTGCGTGGCTGCATGACTCCCTCGCTCCGGTCAGGTTGGCTCGATCTCGATCAGCGGTTGCTTCGCCCGCACCAGCGCGCCGTCGGTGGCGTGCATCCGGACCACGCGGCCCGCGGCGTCGCTCTTGATCTCGTTGAAGAGCTTCATGGCCTCGATCAGGCCGATCACCTGGCCGGCCACGATCTCGGCGCCGATCTTCACGTAGGGGGCGGCACCCGGAGACGGCGCGCTGTAGAAGATACCGGTGAGCGGCGCCAGGACCGCGTGCGTGGCCGGAACGGCCTCGGCGGCACCATCGCCGCCGGCACCTGGTTGACCGGGAACACCCGGCTGCGCGACAGCGCCCGGTGCGGTGCGGCCGGCACCTGGTTGACCCGGTGCGCCGGCGGCGTGTGCAGCCGACCCGTGGCCACCCGGCCCGTGGGCAGGACCGGGCGCCGGGTCGGCCGAACCCTCGACCAGCACGGCGGCTCCGGCTGGCGGCACCGGCTTGCGCAGCACGATGCCAAGCTCGCCCGCCTGGACCTCGAGCTCGGCCAGCCCGGAGCGCTCGAGGAGGTCCTCGAGCCGGTCGATGAGGGCGAGCAGCTCCTCGGTGGTGGTCATGGACGGTCCTCGCCCCACTCGCCGGCTGCGCGGCGGCACTGGGGCCCGGTGGTCGCGAGCTCGGCAGCGCAGCGGCACTCCGGCGCGTGGGTCGCGAGCTCGGCCGCGTGCCGGCACTCCGGCTCGTGGGCCGCGAGCGCGGCCCGATGGTGGCGGCACGCCCGGCGGGTGGCGGTCATGCGTCGACCCACCGGCGGAGGAGCAGGACGCTGTTCTGGCCGCCGAACCCGAACGCGTTGACGAGCGCCACGTCGAACGTCCCCCGGCGG
>JAKAHX010000381.1 GCA_021814735.1 Chloroflexota bacterium
GCCGGGGGCGCTGGTTCCCGCCTATCCCAGCCAGCTGCTTGAGGCAGCATGGGCCGCGCTGGGCATCCCGCTCCTGCTGCTGCTGGCGACGGCGCGGGTGCAGCGCCGGCTGCCCCTGCGGCTGCGGCAGGAGGGGGCGTGGCTGGCCGCCCGCTGGGCTCGGGGAGCCGAGGTCGACCCGGAGCGGCTGCGCTTCGGTTACCTGTACCTCGCCTCGCTGGGCTGGTGGCTCGTCGGCCGGGTGCTGGTGGCGTTCACCTGGCGCGACCCGGCGGCCATCGGCGTCCTGAACGCCGACCAGCTGGAGAGCATCGCGGCGCTCGTGGCGGTGGGGCTGCTGGCCGCGTGGTGGGCGCGCGCTGGCCGTGCCCCGGCCGCGGCGCGCGGCTGAGGCGCTCTGCCGCGGCTCGGCGCGCCGGCAGAATCGGGCGTCCCGGCACGGCGGCACCGCCTCCGGGTCCGGCGACGGGCGGTGCCGGCGCGGTATCGTTAGGTCCCCGTCCGTGACGCATGGACGCGGGCGCGGAGCGATGAGGGATGCTGGGATGACACAGGTGACGGAGCGGGCTCTCGACGAGCGCATGCTGGCGGCGGACCGGATCGACCACTGGATCGGCGGTCGCACCGTGCCCGCGTCGTCGGGGCGCTCCGGGCCGGTCTTCAACCCGGCCACCGGGCGCATCGCCCGCGAGGTCGGGTTCGCCTCCACCGATGACGTGGACGCCGCGGTGCGCGCCGCCCGCGAGGCGCTCCCGGCCTGGCGAGCCACGTCGCTCGCACGGCGGACCGAGATCCTCTTCCGGATGCGCAACGCCATCGAGTCGCACCGCGACGAACTCGCCCGGGTGGTGACCGCCGAGCACGGCAAGGTCGAGTCCGATGCCTGGGGGGAGGTCTCGCGCGGGCTGGAGAACCTGGAGTTCGCCTGCGGGATCCAGCACCTGTTGAAGGGCGGGTTCAGCGAGCAGGCCTCCACCGGCGTCGACGTGTACCAGATCCGCCAGCCGCTCGGGGTCGTGGCGGGGATCACGCCGTTCAACTTCCCGGCCATGGTGCCGCTCTGGATGCTGAGCAACGCGATCGCCTGCGGCAACACGTTCGTGCTGAAGCCGTCGGAGAAGGATCCCTCCGCGTCGATGCTGATGGCGCGCCTCTTCTCGGAGGCCGGGCTGCCGGACGGCGTCTTCAACGTCATCCAGGGTGACAAGGTGGCGGTGGACCGCATCCTCGAGCACCCCGACATCGCCGCCGTCAGCTTCGTCGGGTCCACCCCCATCGCGCGATACGTGTACGAGCACGCGACCGCCGCGGGCAAGCGGTGCCAGGCCCTCGCCGGCGCCAAGAACCACATGGTGGTGCTCCCCGACGCGGACATCGACATGGCCGCCGACGCGGCGGTCTCCGCCGGGTACGGCTCGGCGGGCGAGCGCTGTATGGCGATCGCGACGCTGGTGGCGGTGGGCGACGTCGCGGACCCGCTCATCGAGGCGATCCGGGCGCGGCTCCCCGGGGTGCGCGTCGGGCCCGGGAACGATCCCGCGTCCCAGATGGGTCCCCTCATCACGCGCGAGCACCGGGACCGCGTGGCGGGCTACCTGGACAGCGCCCGCGCGCAGGGCGCCACCGTGGTCGCCGACGGCCGCGACCACGAGCTCTACCGCTCCGACGGTTTCTACCTGGGCGTGTCGCTGATCGACAACGTGACCCCGTCCATGGACTGTTACCGGGACGAGATCTTCGGCCCCGTCCTGACCGTCGTCCGCGTGCCGACCTATGCGGATGCCGTGCGCCTCATCAACGAGAACCCGTGGGGGAACGGGACCGCCATCTTCACTCGCGACGGTGGCGCCGCGCGGCAGTTCCAGTTCGACGTGACGGTGGGCATGGTGGGCATCAACGTGCCGATCCCCGTGCCGGTGGGCTACTACTCGTTCGGCGGGTGGAAGTCGTCGCTGTTCGGGGACCTGCACATGTACGGGCCCGAGGGCGTGCAGTTCTACACGCGCGCGAAGGTCGTGACCTCGCGGTGGCCCGACCCGGGCAGCTCCCGGGTGGACCTGGGCTTTCCCCGGACCCGGTAAGCGCCCGGTCCGCGGGCAGACGGCACTCGCCACGGGCGGGTCGCGCACAGGACGAGGTGTTCGCATCATGGGCATCAGCGTCGCCCCGGGATCCCTCACGGCCGAGGAGATCATCCGGCTCTCGCGGCAGTACACGCTGTACGAGTGGTCCGCCCAGTCGGCCGTCGACCCGATCGCGGTCGACCGGGCCAAGGGTGTCTACTTCTACTCCCCGGACGGCAAGCGGTACATCGACTTCAACAGCCAGCTGATGAGCGTCAACATCGGCCATGGCGACAGCCGCGTGGTCGAGGCGATCAGCGCACAGGTGGCGAAGCTGGCGTACGCCAACCCGTTCATGGCCACCGAGCCCCGCGCCCTGCTGGGCCGCAAGCTGGCGGAGATCCTGCCGGGCGACCTGGACAAGGTCTTCTTCACGAACGGCGGCGCGGAGGCGAACGAGAACGCCATCAAGCTCGCCCGCCT
>JAKAHX010000382.1 GCA_021814735.1 Chloroflexota bacterium
CTGCCGGTCTTCCTCGACCGCGACACCAACGTGGCCCTGCTCGGAGAGCTCGCCTTCGGGGCCGCTCGGGGAGCCACCGACGCGATCTACCTCACCGTCTCCACGGGCATCGGCGGCGCGATCCTGGCCGACGGCCGGCTGTTGCACGGCCCGGACGGGACCGCCGGTGAGCTGGGGCACCTGCTGATCGAGCTGGACGGGCCTCCCTGCGGGTGCGGCGCGCGTGGGCACCTGGAGGGGATCGCCTCGGGGTCCGGGATCGCGCGGGCGGCCCGGGAGGCGATCGCGGCCGGGCACGCGCCCGGCCTCGCGGCGCTCGCGTCGCGGCTTGGCCTCGATCGGATTGGCGCCGTCGACGTCGCGGCCGCCGAGGACGCTGGCGACCCGGTGGCCGCCGCAATCATGGACCACGCCCGGCGTGCCTTTGCGGCCGCGATGGTCACGATCGTGGACGTCTTCGACCCCGAGGTCATCGTCGTCGGAGGGTCCGTGGCGCGGGGGCAGGGCGATCGTCTCCTCGGACCGGCGCGCGAGGCGGTGCGGACCCAGGCGTTCCGGGCACCGGCCAGGCGCGCCTCGATCGTGCCGGCCGCCCTGGGGGACGACGTCAGCCTGGTGGGATGCCTGCCCCTGGTGCGCCAGCGGATGGCTGGCACGAGCGCACCGGGCTTGGGTCCGTCGGGAGGGGCCCGCCCGCCCCGCTGATCGGTCTGGCCGGCGGCGAGGGGGACGGCCGGTACCATACGCGGGTGCCGAAGCTCGAAGCGCTCGATCTGCTGCTCCTGGCGCTCTTCGCCGTGGGCGCCCTGGGCGGCTTCCGCCAGGGTGCGGTGGCCCAGGCGCTGGGGCTCATTGGGGCCGGCATCGGGGCCGTGGCCGCCGTGATCCTCCTCCCGGAGGTCGCCGTCCTGCTGCCGACCGTCGACCGGTTCCTGCGCGCCGTCCTCCTGCTCGCCTTCCTGCTCGTCGCGCTCGCGATCGGCCAGGCCGTCGGCGGCACGGTCGCGATCGCCGTCCTCCGGCGCATGGGGCGTGGACCGCTCGCCTCGGTCGACCGCCTGCTGGGTGCCGGCGTGGGGATCGCCCAGGTCCTGCTCGTGGTCTGGTTCCTGGCGCCGATCCTGGCGGCTGGCCCGTCCCCGTCATTGGCCCAGCAGATCGACCAGTCCCGCGTGATCGCCGCCGTCGAGACGACCCTGCCGTCGCCTGCGCCCGTGCTCGGCAGGCTCCGGGCCTTCCTGGCACCCGCCGGGCTCCCGCAGGTCTTCCAGTTCTTCGAATCGCCGGTCGGGCCGCCCGTCGCGACGCCGGCGGATGCCCAGGTGGCCGGACTGGCCAGGGAGATCGCGCCGTCGACCGTGGCCGTCGTCGGCGACGCGTGCGGGCTCCGGCTCACCGGCACCGGCTTCGCAATCGCGCCCGGCTACCTCGTCACCAACGCGCACGTGGTCGCCGGGGAGCGGGGCACGACCACGGTCGTCACCGAGGTCGGCAGCGTCGCGGACGCCACCGTCGTCTTCTACGATCCTTCCCTCGACGTGGCCCTGCTGCATGTCCCCGGGCTGCGGCTGCGGTCGCTTCCCCTCGCGACGTCCGAGCCGACCAGCGGAGAGGTCGGAGTGGCGCTGGGTCATCCGGGCGGCGGCGGTCTGGCCATGATCCCCGCCGCGGTCCGGGACGTCTTCACCGCGACCGGCTTCGACATCTACGGGCGATCGACGGTGACGCGCGCGGTGATCGAGCTGGCGGCCGACGTGCAGGCGGGCGACAGCGGCGGCCCGTTCGTGACGACGGATGGCCGGGTGGCCGGCGTGGTCTTTGCCAAGGCGCAGACCACCGCGGGGATCGGCTACGCGCTGGAGATCGGCGAGGTGCGCGCCGACGTCGCGACGGCGATCGGTCGCACGGCCGCGGTGAGCACGGGGGCCTGTACCCCCTGACGTGCCAGTGGCCGGGCGCTCAGCGCTCCGCGGTCACCCGGCGGGACGCCCCCCGCCGGCACGGTCCGCTGGCGACCGGGCCGGGCGCCGCCGGCACGGTCCGCCGGCACGAGCCACTCGCGCAGACGAGGGTCAGTCCGCCGGGAAGTGCCGCTCCCGCGGATCCGGGGGGTCGAACGCGTCCGGGGCCCCGGGACGCTCGGCCTCTTCCTCGGCCTCGCCCCCGGCCCGCGAAGCTCCGCGCCGCGCCCGCGACTCGACCATGATCGCGACGGCCTCGTCCACGTCGTCCGTCACGGTGAGCAGGTCGACGTCGGTCGGGCCGATCTTCCCCTCCGTGGCCACCCGGTCGCGCAGCCATCCGAGCAGGCCCGACCAGTACGAGCGGCCGACCAGGACCACCGGGAAGTGCTCGATCTTGTCGGTTTGCACCAGCGTGATGGACTCGAACAGCTCGTCCAGCGTGCCGAATCCGCCCGGGAAGATCACGAACCCCTGCGCGTACTTGACGAACATCATCTTGCGCACGAAGAAGTAGCGGAAGCTGATCGACAGGTCCGTGTAGTCGTTCACCCGCTGCTCGTGCGGCAGCTCGA
>JAKAHX010000383.1 GCA_021814735.1 Chloroflexota bacterium
GTCGTGCTGCCCGGCGACCGCGGCGTCCGCCACCAGGCTGCAGAGCAGGCGGATGGCGCGGATCGCGTCGTCGTTGGCGGGGATGATGTAGTCGAGCTCGTCCGGGTCCACGTTCGTGTCGCCGGTGCCGATCACGGGGATCTCGAGCTTGCGGGCCTCGGTCACGGCGATGTGTTCGCGATGCGGATCCACCACGAAGACCGCGCCCGGGAGCCGCTTCATCCGCCGCATGCCTCCCAGGGTGCGCTGGAGCCGCCCGAGCTGCTCGACGAGCTTCGCGGCCTCCTTCTTGGTCAGGCGGTCGAAGTCACCGTTGGCCTGGCGCGCCTCCAGCTGGTCCATCAGCGCGAGGCGCTTGCGGATCGTCACGAAGTTGGTGAGCATGCCGCCCAGCCAGCGCTGGTTGACGTACGGCATCCCGGCCCGGGCCGCCTCCTCGGCGACGGGCTCCTGCGCCTGCTTCTTGGTGCCGACGAAGAGGATGGTCTCCCCGCGGGCGGTGGTCTGGTGCACGAAGTCCAGGGCCACGTCCAGGCGCTGCACGGTCTGCGCGAGGTCGATGATGTGGATGCCGTTGCGCTCCGCGAAGATGTAGGGGCGCATCTTCGGGTTCCAGCGTCGCGTCTGGTGGCCGAAGTGGACGCCGGCCTCCAGGAGCTGGCGCATCGAGACGGCTGTCATGGATCCCTCCTGCCGGGTTGTGACCGCCACGTGCCTCGGGCCCGCGGATCGCCGGTCCGACCGGTCGACACCGCCGCGGGAAACGACACGTGTGTGTGATGTCCGCGCGGACGCACGGACGCCGCCGGGAGGCCCGACGGCGTGCCGGAGTCTAGCACACGGCCTCTCCCTCCCGGGACCCGCGGCCCGGCGCAGATGCCCGTCCGGGCGCACGCACTCGACGTGCCGCGCCGCCCGGGGCGAGGTCAGCCCGGCTCGAGGGCGCGCAGGTGGCGGATCGCGGGTCCGCCCGCCGCCGGGCCGAGCGCGGGCGCGACGTCGACGGCGACGAGATCCACCCGCCACGGCAGCCGGGGCAGCGCACGTCCGTCCGGCAGCGATCCGGAGGCCCGCAGCCCCGCGGCGGCACGGTAGAGCCGCGCCACCTTCCGGCGGTCGACGCTCTCCTCCGGCGACCCGAAGCGGCCCGATGACCGCGCCCGGACCTCGACCACCACCAGCGCTCCGGCCTCCCCGGGCTCGACCGCGAGCAGGTCGATCTCGTCACGTCCTACCCGCAGCCGACGCGCGAGGATCGTCCATCCCCGTCCCTCCAGGTAGCGCGCCGCGAGCGCCTCGCCCCGCTCTCCCCCGGCCCGGCGGATGCGCGCGAGCCGCTCGCCGGCCGCGTCCCCGGTCACCCCTCGGCCAGCAGGGCCGGCAGGTCCTCGAGCCCGAGGTCCTGCTGCTCGCCCACGGTGATCCGCTGCGTGGTGACGAAGCTGCGCCGGTGGAACGGCGTGATCCCGAGCGTGAGCATCGCCTCGCGGTGCTCACGGGTGGCGTAGCCGGCGTTGCGCTCCCACCCGTATCCCGGGTACCGGAGCGCGAGCCGGCGCATCAGCCGGTCGCGGACGACCTTGGCCACGATCGACGCGCAGGCGATCGAGTAGCAGAGCGCGTCGCCGTCCACGATCGCATCGTAGGGACCCACCTGCGCCTCGAACTCCCGGACGGGGAGTCCGTCCACCAGCACGTGCTGATGGCCCCCCAGTCGGCGGATAGCGCGCCACATCGCCAGGTGCGTGGCGTTGTAGATGTTCAGGCGGTCGATCTCGGCGACCGACGCGGCGCCGACCCCCACCGCCACGGCGCGTCGCAGGATGGCCGGGTAGAGCCGCTCGCGCTGCTGCGCCGACAGCGTCTTGGAGTCGCGCACGCCCTGGATCCGCCGGCTCCCGGGCGCGACGATCACCGCCGCCGCGAGCACCGGTCCGGAGGCGGGAGCCACACCCACCTCGTCCACGCCGGCCACGCGGTCGAGGCCGCGTCGCCAGAGGGCGCGCTCGAACCGCAGGGTGGGAACGACGGGGCCGGCAGTGTCGATCGACCGGCGGGACGGCATGCGCATCCCGCCCCGGCGCCTAGCTCGTGCGGCGCTCGCGCAGGCTGGCCGCCTTGCCCACGCGCTTCCGGAGGAAGTAGAGCTGGGCGCGGCGGGCGACGCCGTGGCGCACGACCTCGATCTTGTCGATGCGCGGCGAGTTGACCTTGAAGGTCCGCTCTACCCCGACGCCGCTGCGGATGCTGCGCACGGTGATCGAGCGGCCGATGCCCCCGCCACGCAGGCGCATCACGGTGCCCTCGAAGACCTGGATCCGCTCGCGGTTGCCTTCCACTACCTTCGCGGCCACGCGAACGGTGTCACCGGCGGCGAGTTCGGGAAGGTCGGTGCGGACCTGGTCCGCGGTGACGGCGTCGAGCACGTTCACGGGAGACTCTCACTCAGGCTGGCGCCGGCCGCTGGGCAGGCAGAGATGGTCGGATCGGACGAGGCGGGAGTATAGCATGCGGGCCGCCCGGCACGTCGC
>JAKAHX010000384.1 GCA_021814735.1 Chloroflexota bacterium
GGTTCTGGCCCTTGGTCAGCGGCACCTGCTGCTGCCAGTGACCCGAGCTGTCGGCGGTCACCCGGTAGGGCTGCTGCCCGGTCCCCTGGATGGTGATCGTCGTGCCGGCCACGCTGGTGCCGGCCAGGACCGTCTGGTCGGCCGAGGCGTCCATGGTGGTGACGCGGTCCGGGGGTTGGGTGACCGTGAGCGTGGGCGGCTGCGTGAAGCGGAGCAGCTGGTAGGCGACGTAGGCGAGGAAGAGGATGACCACCAGGGACAGGACGGCGGCCACGACCACACCGCGGGAGAAGGTGAGGCCGCCCGACGGCGCCTCGAGGGCTCGCGGCACGATGGCCACCGGCTCCGCGGGACGCGACGCGCCGAACTCGTGCCGGTACTGCTCGAGGATCTCCTCCGGGTCCAGTCCCAGGTACAGCGCGTAGTTGCGCAGGAAGCCCTTCGTGTAGACCATCCCCGGGAGCTCGCTGTAGTCGCCGCGCTCCAGGGCCGCCAGGTACCGCACCCGGATCTTGGTGTCGCGCTCGGCGCGGTACAGGTCGACGCCCTTCTGCTCGCGCGCGGCGAGCAGGCGCTCACCGAGCGCCGAACCCGGCTCGGGGTGTCGGACGCGCTCCCGGGCGGCCGGCCTTCGGCCGGGTCGGGCGTGGTCGCGCGTGGTCATCTGCGGCAGGGGAAACCTCGCGGGGCCGGCAGCTGGATGACGCGCGGGACCGCCCCAGTGTCCCGCGGCGCATAGCATACCCCCGGGCATGGTGCCCGCCGCCGACGACGGGATGCGCGGCGAGCCCGCCGGTCAGGGCCCGTCGACGTCGTCGAGGCTGCGAATCCAGTTCTCGGGACCGTAGACCTGCCGCGGAACCGCCGGGTTCCGCGGGTCCTGGGGCCCGATGATGCCGGCACGCTCGAGCTCGTCGATGATGCGGCTGGCCCGGTTGAAGCCGACCTTGAGCCGCGTCTGGAGCATGGACGTGCTGGCCTTGCCGCTCGACACCACCAGCTCGGCGGCCCGGGGCGTCATCTCGTCCTCGGCGAGCTGCAGGAGCCAGGCGAACTGGCCGCCCTCTCCCGACTCCTCGCCGCCGGCCACCACGTCGGGATCGTAGTCGGGCTCGGGCGCCTGCCTGCGCCACTGGTCGGTGACCGCCTGGACCTCGTGGTCGCTCACGAAGACGCCCTGCAGGCGCACGGCGCGCGGCAGGTCGGCCGGCTGGTAGAGCATGTCGCCACGGCCGATCAGGTCCTCCGCGCCCGGCGCGTCCAGCACCGTGCGGCTGTCCACGTTGGACGACATGGCGAACGCGATCCGGCTCGGCACGTTGGCCTTGATGAGGCCGGTCACCACGTTGACGCTGGGTCGCTGGGTGGCCAGGACCAGGTGGATCCCCACCGCCCGCGCCTTCTGGGCGAGCTTGACGATGGGATCCTCGACCTTGCGGCCCTCGCGCATCATCAGGTCCGCCAGCTCGTCCACCACGATCACGATGTAGGGCAGGCGCTCCCCCTCGTCGACGCGGGGACTGGCGTTGTACGAGGCGATGTTGCGTTCGCTGCGGGCCGCGAGCGCCTTGTAGCGCTCCTCCATCTGCCGCACGGCCCAGCCCAGCGCGGCCTTGGCGTCGCCGGGCTCCACGATGACGTCGGTCAGCAGGTGCGGCAGCTCGCGGTAGGACGCCAGTTCGACGCGCTTGAGGTCGATCAGGATGAGGCGCACCTGGTCCGGCCGGGCACGCATCAGGATGCTGGTGATGAGCGCGTTGACGCAGACGCTCTTGCCGGAGCCCGTGGCGCCCGCGATCAGCAGGTGCGGCATGCGGGCCAGGTCCACGGCGTAGGCCTTGCCCGACACGTCCCGCCCGAGGGCGAACGTGAGCGGGCTGACGGCCTCCGCCATCCGGGCGTCCTCCCAGATGCCCCGGAACCCGACCACCTCGGCGTTGTGGTTGGGGATCTCGATCCCCACCACGTCCTTGCCGGGAATGGGCGCCTCGATCCGGATGGAGCGCGCCGCGAGGGCCATCGCCAGGTCGTCGGCCAGGGCCTCCACGCGCGAGAGCTTCACGCGCGGGTCCGGCTTGACCTCGTACTGCGTCACCACCGGCCCGATGTTCTGGCCGATCACGGTGGCCGGGATCTGGAAGCTGCGCAGCTTCTCCTCGATGATCCGCCGGTTCCGCGCGTGGTCCAGTTCCGCCGACCCGTTGGTGGGCCGGTCCGGATCGAGCAACGCCGGGTCGGGCAGGACCCAGGGACGGTGCTCCAGCGTGCGTGGCGCGTCCACGGCCTCCAGGAGGTCCTCGCCGGGCAGCGCGTCCCGCCCCTCCGACGGCATGCCGGCCACGCCGGCTGCGCCGGCGGTCCCGCCCGCGGCGGCGCTCGCCCCCGCGGCGGCATGGGCGGCACCGGACCGCGCCGCGGCGTGCTCGCCCGACCACACCGTCTGGCTGAGGGGCGCCGGGCTGAGGATCGGCTCCGGGAGCTCCGGTCGGTCGGCCTCCGCTCCCTCCTGGTCCGACTCGGGCGCCGCACG
>JAKAHX010000385.1:0-462 GCA_021814735.1 Chloroflexota bacterium
GCGCGCTGCCCTCAGAGCCGCACGATCACGCCTTCGTCGGGCCCAAGGCGCAGCGGCCCCATACCGACCGCGCGCGAGGTCCGCTCCGGGTCGGTCGAGAGCTCCAGGTGCCCTCGCGGCGGCAGGCCGAGTTCGGGACCATCGAGCCGGACCGGTTCGGGACGGAAGTTGAGGGCCACCAGGAGGCGCTCGTCGCCGGCCTCGCGCACGAACGCAAAGAGGCCGGGGGTGTGGCTCACCGATTCGTAGCTCCCCCAGCGGAGTGCGGGCGAGCCCCGGCGATACCAGATCAGCCGTCGGTAGAGCGAGAAGATGGACGCAGGATCCGTCCGCTGGGCCGCGACGTTGACCGAGCGTGCCCCCGACCCCACGGGCAGCCACGGATCTCCGCTAGTGAACCCGGCGCCCGGCCCCCCGTCCCACTGCATCGGCGTCCGCTCCGGGTCCCGACCGTGGACGTCC
>JAKAHX010000385.1:472-2530 GCA_021814735.1 Chloroflexota bacterium
CCCCGTCCGTCTGCCCGATCTCCTCGCCGTAGTAGAGAAACGGCGTGCCACGCAGGGTGAGCAGCATCATGGCCGCGACCCGCGCCCGTCCCTCGCCGGACCCCCCACCGTCGTCGTAACGGGAACGGGCCCGCGGGTTGTCGTGGTTCGACAGGGTGTAGACGGGCCAGGCACCCTTCGGGAGCACCGACTGGTATCGCTCCACGGAGGCACGGAACGCCTCCGCGCTCCATGGCTGCACCAGGAAGGCGAAGTTGAACGCGAGGTGCAGCTCGTCCAGTGCATCGCCGAAGTACCGCACCAGCCGCGCGGGATCGTAGATGCCGACCTCCCCCACGGCCATCCGGTCGTCGTACCGATCGAGCAGGCGACGGAACTCCCGCAGGATGGCGTGGACCTCGGGCCAGTCCTCGTCCCGGCGGGCGCCGGAGGGGAACCCGCCGGGCGGCTCGGGCGGGTTGTCGCGGAGCTCGGGGTCACGGGCCATCTTGTGGGCGACGTCGATCCGGAACCCGTCCACGCCCCGGTCCAGCCAGAAGCGAAGGACGTCGTGCATCGCGGCGCGGACCGCCGGGTTCCACCAGTTCAGGTCCGGTTGCTGGGGCAGGAACGAGTGCAGGTAGTACTGGCCGGTCGCGGGGTCGAGCGTCCACGGCACGCCCACCGCCGGGAAGTAGCTGCGCCAGTTGTTCGGGGGTGCGCCGTCCGCCCGGGGATCGCGCCAGACGTACCAGTCCCGGCGGGGGTTGGTACGGCTCGAGCGCGACTCCTGGAACCAGGGGTGCTGGTCCGACGTGTGGTTGGGGACGAAGTCGACCAGCACGCGGATCCCGCGCCGGTGTGCCTGCTGCACGAGCTCGTCGAAGTCCGCGAGCGTGCCGTAGTCAGGGTGGACGTCGCAGTAGTCGGAGACGTCGTAGCCGAAATCGGCCATGGGCGACGGGTAGAAGGGTGAGAGCCAGATCGCGTCGACGCCGAGCGAGTCCGGGGTCCCGTCGTTGAGATGATCGAGGCGGCTGATGATCCCGGGCAGATCGCCGATGCCGTCTCCGTTCGAGTCCTGGAAGCTCCTCGGGTAGATCTGGTAGATCACGCCATGCCGCCACCAATCGCCCGTGGCCATGCGTCCTCCTCGAGTTCGAGTTACCCCGGCACCCGAGCGTACGCGATGCTGACCGCACTGGCTGCGCGCGCCACGGACCGGGGGCCTGGCTGTGGAGGGCGCCGGGCGGGGGGCGGCACCGGGCGGGGGCGGCACCGGGCGGGGGCGACACCGGCCGTTCCCGCGGGTCCCCGGCCGCACACCGGCCGTTCCGGGCTGTCCTCGGACGTACGCCGGTCGTTCGGCACCGCATCGCCGGCCGCCGCCGGGGCATTCGGCGCCGCATCGCCTCCCGCCGCTGAGCGGGCAGCATGCGCCGCATCGTCGGCCGCAGCCCGGGCATCAGGCGCCGCATTCCCGGCTGCTGGCTCCTCGTGCGACCATGGAGGCAAGCCGGGCGAGCGGTCGGCCGGACAGCGAGGAGGCGGACACGCAGGACGAGGCGCCGCTGGAGGTGCTGCTCGAGGCGCCGGCGGTCCGCGGCCCGGCGCGCGGCGGGCTGCTGCCGGGCGAGCTGGCCGCGCGGTATGGCGGCCCGCTCGCCATCCCGCTCCATGTCGGACGACCGACCGTCATTGCGAACTTCGTCGCGACCGTCGACGGCGTGGTGGCACTCGCGACCGGGCCACGGGGCGGTGGCTCGGACATCAGCGGAGGTTCCGGCGCGGACCGGTTCGTGATGGGCATGCTGCGTGCGCTTGCCGATGTGGTGGTGGTGGGTGCCGGCACGCTCCGCGCCGCACCGCGGCACGAGTGGACGCCTCGCGGGATCGCCCCCGCGTGGGCCGCGGACCTCGCGGCGTGGCGCGCCGCCCTCGGTCTGCCGACGCAGCCCACGACCGTGGTCGTCTCGGCGCGCGGCGACGTGCCGCCGGAGCACCCTGGCCTGTGCCTGCCGGACGTGCCCGTGGTCATCGCGACCACGCGGGACGGAGCCCTGGAGCTGGCACGCCGCG
>JAKAHX010000386.1 GCA_021814735.1 Chloroflexota bacterium
GCCGGTCGGGATGCCGTCCCGCGTCGCGGAAGACGACCCGGCACGCGCCAAGAGCTCGTCCAGGATCTCGGCCTCGTGCGCGGCCCCCGCGAGGTGCCCGGCGCCGTCCCAGGTGACGAACCTCGCGCGCGGCAGACGCGCCACCAGGCGCCGCGCGGCGGAGATCGGGCAGTTGCGGTCGCCGAGGCTGTGCCACCAGGTGACGCTGCCGGTCACGGCGTCGAGATCGATGTCACCCCAGTCCCCGTTGATGGCCAGGACCTCGTCCATCCAGCCGTCCACCCCAAGGGTCAACGCCTCCACGAGGCCGCGCATGAACCCCACCTGCCACGCGTGCTCTGCCATCACCTCCTGGTCCGCGGCTGGCGCGTCCGTCATCAGCGCGCGGAAGCCGTCCACCGGGTCCGCCAGGACCTCATCACGTGCACGTGTCAGGAGGTCTCGAAGCGCATCGGTCGCCCCCGATCGCGCCAGCAGGTCGCCGATCGCGTTCGCCTCGATCTCGCCCCGGACTTCCTCCTCGGTCATGGGGGCCGCACCGTCCACGACGGTCCCGGCGGAGAACCGGTCCGGGTGACGTGCCGCGAACCCGAGCAGGTGGGGAGCCGCGCCGCTGCCGCCATAGGCAGGGACGCGATCGATGCCGACGTGGTCGAGGACCGCGGCGAGGTCATCCGCGTGCTCGGCGAACCCCCGACCGGGCAGCCGCGTCGAGGCGCCGAACCCGGGGCGCTCCACGATGATCACGCGGAGGCCGCGCTCGGCCCAGGGACGCCGGTCCGCCGGGAACGAGTACCGCGACCCCGGGGTCCCGGGCAGGCGCAGCAGGGGCAGTCCCTCCGGGGTCCCGTGCTCCGTCCAGGCGACGACCCGGCCGTCCGGGCGCACCACGCGCTCTTCGCGCACGCTGTCCATCCGCCCGGCAGAATAGCAGCGTCCACTTATCAGCGACTTACCGGATCAGCGGCACTCGACACTGGGCAGGCCAGCGGGCGGCCCGGATGGCGCACCCGGGCAGGCCGCGCCCGGTCACGCGCGCGACTACGATGACGGCCAAGAGGCGCCGGAACCGGGCGGGCGATCCGCTCATGGCGGCGCCAGGGTAGCCGGAGGGGCACGGTGCGCACGATCTTGGCCGGCGGCAACGTCTTCGACCCGCACAGCCGCACGGTGGCGGCGGCCGACGTGGCGGTGGACGGCGGGCGAATCGCAGACGTCGGCCCGGGGCTGGACGGCGACCGGCGCGTGGACGTCACCGGTCGCACGCTGCTGCCAGGACTCTTCGACTGCCACGTCCACGTGGCGATGAGCAGCATCGATGTCTGGCGGGCGATCCAGACCCCGATCTCGTACCGGTTCTACGAGGCGATCCGGACGCTGGCCGTCACGCTGCGGCAGGGCATCACCACCGTCCGGGACGCCGGCGGCGCCGACCTCGGCATGAAGCGGGCGGTCGAGGACGGCCTGATCAGC
The DNA here is from genome assembly GCA_021814735.1 of Chloroflexota bacterium. Classification (GTDB taxonomy): domain Bacteria; phylum Chloroflexota; class Limnocylindria; order Limnocylindrales; family CSP1-4; genus JAJYNJ01. The sequence continues at coordinate 1,474 of JAKAHX010000386.1, forward strand.
GGACCGCGCCTGCGGATATCGGTGACGATGCTCAGCCAGACCGGCGGTCACGGCGACCCGTGGCTCCCGAGCGGCGCCGAGGCCGGGCTGTTCGCGGAGTACCCGGGCATGCCGAGCGGCGTCGTCGACGGCCCCGAGGCGATGCGCCGCAAGGTGCGCGAGGTGATCCGGGCCGGGGCGGACGTGATCAAGGTCGCGTCGAGCGGCGGCGTCCTCTCGCCCAGGGACGACCCCCGACGTCCGCAGTTCGGCCTCGACGAGCTCGAGGCGCTGGTGGCCGAGGCCTCGGCCGCAGGGTGCTGGGTCATGGCGCACGCGCAGTCGACCATCGGCATCATCAACGCGGTCCGGGCGGGGATCCGCTCGATCGAGCACGGCATCTACCTCGACGACGAGGCGATCGAGCTGATGCTGGCGCGCGGGACGTTCCTGGTGCCCACGCTGGTGGCCCCGCAGGGCGTGATCGACGCGGCGGCGGCCGGCGTGCAGATCCCCGAGGCGAGCCTGGGCAAGGCACGCGAGGTGGTCGAGATCCACCGGGATTCGTTCCGCCGGGCCGTGGCGGCCGGGGTGCGCGTGGCGATGGGGACCGACAGTCCCGTCGCACCGCACGGGCGCAACCTCCGGGAGCTGGCGCTGATGGCCGAGGGCGGGATGGCGCCCGCGGACGTGCTCGTCGCGACGACCCTCACCGCCGCCGAGCTGCTGGGGCTCCAGGACGAACTCGGCACGATCGAGCCGGGCAAGCGCGCGGACGTCGTGGTGGTCTCCGGCGATCCGTACGACTTCGCGACGCTCGACCAGCACATCGAGGCGGTCTGGAAGGACGGCGTCGAGGTCGTGGGCGCACGCGCGTCCTGACCGTCGACCGGGTGGTGCGCCCGGCCCCCTGCCGCTGACGAGGACCGGCCGGACCGGATGCGGCATTCGCTGGCGCGCCCGGAGGGACTCGAACCCCCGACCGGCGGTTTAGAAGACCGCTGCTCTGTCCAGCTGAGCTACGGGCGCCCGCGCGAATCCTACCTTCCGGCGCACGCGTGACCGGGCGGCAC
>JAKAHX010000026.1 GCA_021814735.1 Chloroflexota bacterium
CCGCCTGACGACCCCGCGCGGACGCGCCGCCATGGCCCGTGCGGCCGAGCCTGTCGCGCGCAGGGGCGGCCGAGCCAATCGGCGGCAGGGACGGCGCCCCGCGCCGGTCAGGGCCGCCGGGGCGAGCCAGTGCAGGTCGCCGTGCGGCGCCGGTCAGGTCCGCCGCACCTCCCGGAGTCGGTGCCGGATGGCGACGAGGTCGGGGACGCCGAGGAGGCCCTCCCCCTCCACCGAGAGCGACGCCGCGGTGGCCGCGAACCGGAGACTCGCCGGGGCCGCCTCCGGAGCCCACCCCAGGACCAGCCGCGCCGCGAGCAGCGCAGCCAGGAAGACGTCGCCAGCACCGGTGGGGTCCACCACACGGCGAGGCGCCACCGCGTCCCAGCGGCGACCCTGCAGCCGCCGCGTGTCGGAGCGCCAGACGATCACGCCGCCGGAGGCGCCCGCCGTCACCGCGAGCGCCTGGCCGGGCCTGGTCAGCAGCCGCTCCAGGGCCTCCCCGGAATGGCGCCGCGCACCCGCCGGCAGGTCTTCGCGGCTCAGCGCCGTCACGTCGGCGCGGGCCTGCAGCGGTCCCGGCCGGGGAACGAGGCGCCGCGGAGGCCGGCCCGGCACCAGGCCGCGCAACAGGCCCTGCCATCCGAGGCCCACCAGGGCGGCCTCATCCGGCACCGCGCCCCACTCCGGCCCGAGCTCGGCCGCCACTGGCGCGAACAGGAACGCCGACGCGCCGCGCCAGGCCGGGGGCAGGGCGTCCACGGGCAGCGCGTCCGAGCGCTCCAGGCAGCGCTGCCGCCGGCCGCTCGGCCCCTCCCGGTTCTCGAAGACCGGCCCCCGGCGCAGCGGGACCGCCACCACCTCCACGCCGGCCGCGCGGAGCGCCGTCGGCTCGCCAGCCGCGGCAGCGACAGGGTCGAGGCCCACCACGACACCCACCCGGACGCCGAGCCGTGCCAGGAGAAGCGCGCCGTACGAGACGCCCCCTCCCGGCCGCCAGCCCCTGGGATCCGTCGCGTCCAGGTCGCGGGTCGCCGATCCGACGACCACGACCCGAGGGATTCCGCCCCTCCTGTTCCGCCCGGTTGGCCTGCCACCCTCGCGGGGCCTGCGACCGGGCCCGCCTATACTCGTCTCATCGAACGGATCGGAGGACACGTGTACTTCTACGAGCTCCACGAGAGCGATGACGACCTGTACTCGGACGCCCTGCTCACCCACGAGCAGGAGTTCACCGAGGAGGAGTTCTTCGAGCTGGTCCAGGAGGCCCGCCACCGGGTCCAGGACACGTTCGAGGAGGAGACGCTGGTGGAGGCCATCGCCCGCGAGCTCGAGCGGACGCACGGCTTCGTGTACGTGAGCGACGCCATGCTCGTGGCCGCGGTCAACGTCTCCCGCATCGAGGAGGAGAACTTCATCGCGACGATCGGGGCTGAGGAGGACGAGGGCGACGAGGACGAGGCGGACGACAGCGACGGGACCGGGCTCGGCCGGGACGCCTTCCGGACGCTGATCGTGGACCTCGACCGCGAGCGGCCGAACTGACGCGGCGCGCGCTCAGACGTTGAAGAGCACCTCGATGACGTCGCCATCGCGCACCCGGTAGGTCTTTCCCTCGGAGCGCAGCTTCCCCGCCTTGCGCGCCTCCGCCATCGAGCCCAGCTGCACCAGGTCCTCGAACGGCACCACCTCCGCGCGGATGAAGCCCCGCGCCAGGTCGGAGTGGATCGCGCCAGCGGCGTCCACCGCCGTGGCCCCGTCACGGATCGTCCAGGCACGCGTCTCGTCGGGACCGGCCGTGAAGAAGCTGATCAGCCCCAGCAGCCGGTAGGAGAGCCGGATCACACGGTCCAGGCTCGATTCGCGGAGGCCCAGTTCCTCCATGAAGACCGCGGCGTCCGCCGGCTCCAGCTCGCCGATCTCCATCTCCACGCGGGCTGACAGCGCATCCACGAGCGTCCGGTGGTGCCGGTAGCGTCCCGCGATGCCGGCCACGATCTCCGACGCGCGGGGCAGATCGGACTCGCCGATGTTGAGCAGCACCAGGACCGGCTTCTCGGTCAGGAAGCGGAACCCGCGGAGGACCTTCGCCTCGTCCTCCTCGAGCCCCAGGTCGCGCACCGGCGAGCCGGCCTGCAGCGCCGGCAGCACGCGCTCGAGGATGGCCAGCTCGCGGTCGTTGGCCTCGCGCTCGGCGGGCGTGCCGTGGTGCCCCTGCACCCGGAGTCGCTCGACCCGCTTCTCGACCACCGCGAGGTCCGCCAGGATCAGCTCGAGGTCCAGCCGTTCCAGGTCGCGCCACGGGTCGACGGAGCCGTCGGGGTGCGGAGCGGCGGCGCTCTCGAAGGCCCGGACCACGTGGAGAAGCGCATCGGCGTTGCGCAGCCGGGCCAGCTGGTCGGCGGGCATGTCGTTCGCCCCGCCGCCGCCCTCGTCCGCACGCGGCGGGGCGGGCAGGTCGACGTAGGTGACGTCCGCGTGCACCTCACGCTTGGGGTGGAAGAGCTCGGTCAGCCGGGTCAGCCGCTCGTCGGGCACCTTCACGACGCCGACGTTGACGACGGCCCCGCCGTACCCGCCGGTCTGGGCGTGACCACGGGTCAGCGTGTTGAAGACGGTGGACTTGCCGCAGCCGGCCAGGCCCACGATCGCGATCTGCATACCTGCAGCGTAGCGGGTCGGATCAGTACCCGGAGCGCAGGTCCACCACGTTGTGCAGCGGCTCGCCGCGCACGAAGCGCGCCAGGTTCGCGGCGAACACCTCGATGCTCCGGGCCCGGACCCGGGAACTGGACCAGCTGGTGTGCGGCGTCACGATCACGTTCGGCAGCGCGTACAGCGGCGATGTCGTCGGAAGCGGCTCCTCCCGGAACGCATCCAGCACCGCGCCGCCCAGCCGACCCTGCCGCAGCGCCCGCTGCAGTGCCGCCTCGTCGACCAGGCGCCCGCGGGCCACGTTGACGAGCCAGGCGCCCGGCTTCATGGCCGCCAGCGCCGCATCGTCGATGAGCGCCTCGGTTCCGCCCGTCAACGGGAGCGCCAGCACCACGTAGTCGCTCTGCGCCAGCAGGTCAGGGAGGCCCGATGGCGGCAGGACCAGGTCGGCTCTGGGCGTGGCCGGGAGCGCCTCCTCCTCCACGTCCGCCTCGGCCTCCACGCCGCGCTCCGGGTGTCGGCGGACCGCGACGACGCGTGCCCCGACGGCGGCCGCGTAGGACGCCACCGCCCGCCCGATGGACCCGAACCCGACGATCCCGATCGTCAGGTCCCGCAGTTCCTCGCCCTGCAGCGGCTGCCAGGTCCGCTCCCGCTGCAGCTCGAGCAATGCCGGGAGCCGGCGCGCTGTGGCCAGCACCATCATCAGCACGTACTCGGCGATGGGCCGGCTGAAGACGCCCCGCCCGTTGGTCACGACGATCCCCCGCTGCAGCGTCAGGGGGGTCAGCAGGCGCTCCACGCCCACCGAGGCGGAGTGGATCCACTCCACCCGCGGCGCCCGCGCCAGGACGCGGTCCAGGGCATCACCGCCGAGGCTGCTCCCTCGGAACAGCACTCTGACGTCGTCCAGCGGCCCGTCAGCCGACCCATCAGCGGCCACCGACACCAGCCGTGCCCCGGGCGCGGCCTCGTGGATCCGCGCCACGTCCTCCGGCCCGTATCGCGCCCACAGCACCTCCCCCAGGGCGATCGACAGCGGGCCAGGGGCGGCGCCGGTGCCCGAGCCTGTCCCGGCCGGACCGGGGATCGCTCCCGGGCTCGGACGCTCGCCGCCCCGGGGGACCATGTCGTCGGTCTGCCGGTTCACGCCGTGACCTCCCCGGGCGGCTGCCCGCCATCTCCGCCCACCGGCGCCTGATCGCCGAGCCCGACGACCCGTCGCACCCAGGCTGCCGGGTCGTCCATCTCCGCCTCGGTCGGCAGCGACGCCGGCCCGTCCCACAGCCTGGCCACGGCCCGCGGTCCGCCCGCCGCGGCGACGCCAGCCACGAAGCGCTCGCCCCGGCGGTACTGCGCGAGCTTCAGGTCCATCCCCATCAGGCGCGCCACCAGCCCATCGAGCCCGTGCCGAGGCTGGCCACGGCGCGCTTCGAAGCGCTCCCGCAGCAGCTGGACGTCCGGCAGGAACGAGGCACCCACGCGGTCCATGACCCAATCGCCGAACCCCTCGAGGAGGCTCATCACGGTCTGCGTCTCCCGGAACGTCTGCCGCTGCTCGGGGTCGAGGAGCGTCTCCAGCAGCCCGCCTCCGCGCCGGTCGCGCCAACGGCGGACGATCCGCCCGACCCCCTCGATGCTCAGCAGGCGAGCGCCATCGATGACTCCCGCGAGCTGGCGCTCCATCCGCTCCGCGAGGTAGGGGCGCAGCCAGGGATGCGCCTCGAACTCGAACGCGTGCGTCGTCTCGTGGAGCGCCACCCAGACGCGAAAGTCGTCGACGGGCACCCCCAGCGCCGCGGCCGTGGACCGGATGTTCTCCTCCACGAAGAGCAGCTGTCCCGGGCTGGCCTCGGCCGAGAGGAGCGCGATGTCGTACTGGCCGAGCACGCGGGTCCCCAGGTAGCCCAGCACGAAGGCGATCTGGCGCGTGGCCATCATCCGGTTCGCGAGCGCCCCGATCCCCTCGCCCAGGTTGCCCTCGTGCGGCCGCAGCCGGTCCCCCAGGGCGACCTCGATGTGCCCGTAGAGCTCGCGGAAGGCCGCGAGGTTGGCCGCGGCCCACGCCGCACGGCTCACCGCCGCGTGGCGGCTCACCACGCCGGGCAGCGGCGTCCCGAGCGCCGACTCGAGCGCCGGCACGATCCGCTCCATCGCCGTGGCGTATCGAGGGCCGGAGCGCGCGATCTCGGCTGGCTCGAGCGCCCCCGGGGACCGGGCCAGGCGCGCCGCTGCGAGTGCCTCGGCCTGCGCCCAGTCCACGAGGCCGGCCCGGGCGATCCGCTGGACCCGGCGGTTGAGGTACGCGGCCCCGAATCCCGCCAGCGCTCCCGCCACCACGCCCGCCTGCCAGGTCCGGTCGTGCAGCCACGCCGGTGCGTGCCCGGGGAACGACCGGTCCCGTCCCCGGGCTCCCCGGGACCCGCGGCCACCCGCAGCCCCGGGCGTCCCCCCGGTGTGCGCCGCGGTGCTCATGCGGCGGCCGGCACGGCGACCGGCTCGACGGATGCGAACTCTGGGCCGAACAGGATCGCCGCCGTGCTCCGGAAGCGCTCGACGTCCCCGGTGGTGAGCTGGAGGTGCGTGGGCCGCCCGCCGGCCGGGGCGCGCAGCTCGTTGACCGCCAGCAGTTCCGCCAGGACGCTCGCGGTGGCCGACGCCGAGTCGATCACCGCCACCCCCTCCCCTGCGGCCGCGACGATCGCCTCCGAGAGCAGCGGGTAGTGGGTGCAGGCCAGGAGCAGCGTGTCGATCCGCGCGCCGGACGGAAGCGGGAAGACCCACTCGCCGTCGGCGGCCCGGCTGCCCATGAGGGGCGCCAGGGACCGGCGCACCGCGTCGTCCACCTCCGGACCGTGCAGCCTGCCGGCCTCCACGAGCGGCACCAGCTCGGGGGTCGCGTGCTCGTAGACCTCCACGAACGGATTCTCGTCCTTGATGGCCTGGAAGTACGCGTGGGAGCGGATCGTCGCGGGGGTGGCGATGACGCCGACCCGGCGGGTCCGGGTGGCGAGCGCCGCCGCGGTGGCACCCGGGCGCACCACGCCCAGGATCGGGACGTCGTAGCGGCGGCGGAGCTCCGGCAACGCCACCGACGTGGAGGTGTTGCACGCGACCACGATCGCCTTGACGTCGCGGCGCGCCAGCTCGTCCAGGCACTCGGTGCTGAAGCGGCGGACCTCGTCGTCGGGGCGCGTCCCGTACGGGGCCCGGCCGTTGTCACCCAGGTAGATCGTCGATTCGTCCGGCAGCCGGCGCACGACCTCCCGCAGCACGGTGAGGCCGCCCACCCCGGAGTCGAAGAGCCCGATCGGTCGCGGGTCGGACATCCCTCAGGCCCCGGCGCCGACCGCGCCACGGGCGGAGACCAGCGCCCCCGCCATCCTGCGCACGTCCGCGCTGATCGGCGCGTCGGGGGCAGCGAGGACGAACGGGAGACCCTGGTTGTTGGCCTCCACCACCAGCCGGCCGTCGCTCACGATCGTGTGCTCCGGCGCCCTGCCCAGGGTCGCCTGCACGATCGCGGGGTCCAGGCCGCCCGTCGAGTCGGCCCGGTTGAGGACGTACCGGATCTTCGAGGGCGGGTACCCGATCGCCCTGAACGTGTCCGCCACCGAGACGGTGTTCCGGATCGTGGTGGAGTCGTAGGTGACCACCTCCAGGATGATGTCGGCGGCGTCGAGGAACGCCAGGGTGAGATCGCTGAGGTTGGTGGGCAGGTCCACGACCGTGGCGGCGTAGACCCGGCGGAGGAGCGAGAGCACCTTCTCCACGTCCCGCGGCGTGACCATGTCCGCCATCTCGATCCGCGGCGGGGCCAGCAGGATGTCGATGCCCGACGGATCCCGCCACAGCACCTCCGCGAGATCCGCCTCCGCGATCCGGTCCGTGGGGAGCTCCAGGATCGAGGGGGCGTCTGCCGGCACCCTGAGCAGCGCCCGCAGGTCGCCGAACTGCAGGCTGCCGTCCACCAGCACCGTCTTCGCGCCCACGTGCTGCTGGATGGCCACGGCGAGGTTGAACGCGATGGTGGTCTTGCCCACCCCGCCCTTCGGCGCGAACACCCCGAGGAGCCGCGAGGACGAGCCTGGATCCCGCTCCAGCTGTGCCTGGTGAACGTTCTGCACGAGGTTCACCAGCTCGTAGCCCGTGAACGGCATCGAGAGCACCGCGTCGATCCCGCGCGCCGGGTCCGGCGACACGGGGCGCTGGGGCACCGTGATCACGACGATCGCCGGCGGCAGGCCGGCACGGCGGAGGTTCGCCGCCAGTTCGAGCCCGCCGATCCGGCCCTGCAGGAGCGCGTCGACCAGGACGACGTCGGGACGCTGCTGCACGACCTGGTCGGGCACGGCACGCCCGTCCGGCAGGATGTCGAGCAGTTTCACGCGCGGGCTGGCGTTGACGAGCCCCCGCACGTACTGTGCGACCTGCGGCACGTCCTCGACGACGAGCAGGCGAATCTGGTCCGTGGGCACGACGCCGACTATACCAAGCCGGCCACCAGCACCGCCCGCGTCGATCCCGGACCGAACGGGGCAAGCTCGTAGTCCCCGCCCAGCTCGACCACGGCGAGGCCGGCGTCAGTCGCAGCCCGCACGAGCTCGGCGGCGCTGGTCAGGTGCAGCACGTCCCGCCGGAGATGCCGGGTGAGCGGGCCGCCGGCTGGCCGCGCGCCGTCGAAGATCGAGGTCAGCTCCACGCGCCGGGTGGCGGGATCGTAGGAGGCGCTGCCCATCTTCACCACGCGCTGGCCCGTCTCCGGGTCGTCCCGGACCCACTCGAGGACCACGCGCCCGTCGTACAGCGCCAGGTCGTCGACCGAGGGTAGCCAGGCGTCGACCACCGCCAGCCCGCCGCGGCGCAGGTGGCGCGCCATCACGGCCAGGGCCGCTTCCTGCCGGGCTGCGTCGCCCAGCAGGAAGCAGGTGTTGAGCGCGAGGATCACCAGGCCGTACCGCGGGTCCGGCTCCAGCTCGAAGAGGTCGGCCTCGATCAGCTCCAGCCGGCCGCCGCGGCGCACCCGCCGCGCACGACGCTCGGTCGCCCAGCGCGCCCGGGCGCGGGCCAGCATCGCGGGGTCGTCGTCCACGCCGGTCACGTCGAGCCCCCCGGCCGCCAGCGGCACGGCGAGGCGCCCGGTGCCCACGGCCAGCTCGAGCACGGGACCGCCCGCCCGCGATGCCAGCGCACGGTAGAGGTCGAGGTCGCCCGGATCATCCAGGAGGTCCAGGTCGTACCAGCGCGCGAGGTCGTCCCCTACCGTCACGGGGCGGCGCTCCGGAAGTCACGCCAGGCGGCCGCCACCAGCGCCGGGTCCAGGAGCAGCTCGGCCGCCACCTGGGCGGCGACCGTGGCCGCGATGAGCGTCACCTCCTCGGCGCGCGGGGACGCGGCCGCCTCCCGGAACTCGATGGAGTGCCCAGGGACGCCCCGCTCGCAGATCGCCAGGGTGGGGTGGATGGTCGGCAGCACCTGGCTCACGTTGCCCATGTCGGAGCTGCCCAGGTTGTCGCTCGGCGGATCCTCGTGCATGCCGTACGCCTCGAGGTTCGCCAGGTACCGTTCCCCCAGCACCCGGTTGTGCCGCATCGTGTCGGATCGACCGGAGAACTCCACGTCCACGCTGCACCCGGCCGCCATGGCGGCGGCCTCGCAGAGCGTCCGGAAGCGGCTGCGCATCTCCTCGAAGTACGCCCGCTCCGGTGAACGGACCATGAACCGCCCCGCCGCCCGGTCGGGGATGATGTTGGCGGCCGTGCCGCCCTCCAGCACGATCCCGTGGACCCGCGACTCGGGGCGGAGCTGCTGGCGCCAGAGCCCGATCGAACCGAAGAGCATGACCAGCGCGTCCAGCGCGTTCCGGCCCTCCCAGGGCTCCGAGGCGGCGTGGGAGGCTCGCCCGTGGAACGTCACGTCGACGTCCTCGCTCGCCAGGAGGCGCGCCTCGATCGAGGTGAGGTCTCCCGGGTGGAAGAGCAACGCCGCGTCCACGCCGTCGAACAGGCCGTCGTCGAGCATGTACTGCTTCCCCGAGCCCCGCTCCTCGGCCGGCGTGCCCAGGAAGACGACCTCGCCCGCGAGCTCTCCCGCCACGGCCGCCAGCCCGATCGCCGCCCCGACGCCGCTCGCCGCCATCGTGTTGTGCCCGCACGCGTGCCCGATCCCGGGCAGGGCGTCGTACTCCGCGAGGATGGCCACCCGGGCGCCGGGCCCGCGTCCCCCTGCCAGCCGGCCCCGCACGGCGGTCTCGAGCCGACCGGCGGGGTGCTCCACCACGTAGCCGTGGCGTCCGATGGCCTCCGCCACCCAGGCGGCCGCCTGGCGTTCCTCGAACGCCGGCTCCGGGTTGGCATGGATGCGACGGGACAGGTCGAGGATCTCGGCCCTCGCCTCCGCCACGGCGGCGGCGATCCGCGCCTTGATCTCGCGGTGGGGCGACGCGGGCTGGATGGCAGTGAGCTCCACGAATCGGCCTCCGTTGGTTCCGGATGGGCGAATCGTACCGCCGGCCGGTGGCCCGCAACCGACCTGCCCGGCCTGCCGGAGCCGGACCGGCCGGGGCGTCGAGACAACCCGCCGCGGTCCCCGCGCCCGCTGCGTCGGCTCCGGCTGCGGGATCGACGCTCGGATCGTCGCGCCGGACGCGCGCGCTCAGGTTCCCGCGGCTCCCCCGGGCGCCGCCTCGAAGCGCACGGTCTCCCCGGCGGCGCGTCGCACCGCCAGCGCGCTGATCGCCTCCAAGGCGCACCGGTGGGCGGCCATGGCGGTGACCTCGGCGTGATCGAACGGCGGCGACACCTCGACCACGTCCATCGCCGCGAGTGGCACACGGCCCACGATCCGCCGGATCGCCCGAAGGAGCTCGCGCGTGAGGAGCCCGCCCGGCTCCGGCGTCCCGGTGCCTGGCGCCATGCCCGGGTCGAGCACGTCGATATCCACCGAGAGGTAGATCGCGTCCGGCCCGTCCAGCGCCTCCGCGATCGCGTCGTCGACGACGGCGTCCGCGCCGCGCTCCTCGATCTCGCGCATGCGGTGCCACCGCATCCCCTCGTGCTGCATCCAGGCGAAGACCTCGGGACCCGGCCAGTAGCCGCGCAGCCCGAGCTGCACGAAGTTGCGGCCGCGGACCGCACCGGACTCGACCAGCCGGCGCATGGGTGTGCCATGTCCGGCCGGGACGCCCCAGTCGTCGGGGGCGGTGTCGGCGTGGGCGTCGAAGTGGACGATGCCGATGGAGCCGGGGGCTCGCACCTCCGCGATCGCCGTGGCGCTGGGCCAGGTGATGGAGTGGTCACCGCCCAGCACGATCGGGATCGCCCCGCTGGCCGCCACGTCACGCACCTTCCGGTAGATCACCGCGTGCGCCCGTTCGAGCCAGGCGGGCACGACCGGGGCATCCCCGGCATCGACGACGTCGAGCACGGCGAACGGCTCCACGTCGAGCTGCAGCGAGAGGTGCTGCCCGGTGGTGTAGGTGGCGGCACGGATCGCCCGTGGGCCGAAGCGTGCGCCGGGACGGTGGCTCACCGCGTCGTCGAACGGCGCGCCGACGATCGCCACGTCGGGGCGTCGTCGCGCGAGCTCGGACGCGTCCGGCACGTACGGGAGTTTCGAGAACGTCGGCATGCCGACGTACATCGGGAGGTCGCCCTCCTCGAAGGCCGGGAACTCCCGGTCCCAACCGTGCGCGTGGCCGAGCGAACCGGGCTGGTGCTCCATGTCGTGATCCTCGCTCGGCGACGCCGCCGGTTCGGGCCCGACGGTCCGGCGTGGCGTCGCGGGATTGTAACGTCAGCGCTGGACGGTGAGGCTCGTCTCCACGAAGACGACCATGACCACGACGAAGAGCGCCACGGGCGTGCTGAACGCGTGCTGGGTCCGGAGTGCGACCAGGAGTCCCACGACCAGTGCGACCCATGCCCCCCGCCGGACGGCGCGGGTCCAGTCACCCCGGTACGCGATCCGGCGATGATGGCGGAACACGATCAGCCACGCCAGCGGCACGCTGGTCAGTCCGCAGGCGATGCCGATCAGCACCGAGCCCCCGACCTGGACGCTGGCCCGGCCCACGGGCGAGACGTTGGCCAGGACGGCGCCGACCGTCAGCCAGGCCACGGCCGCCGCGGCGATGAGCGCGACGGCGGCGATCCGGTCGCGGTGCTGCACCGGTGCTTCCTCCCTGCCTGCGTCCCGCCGCTCCATCACGGCTCCCTCGCCGGGCCGTGGCGACGGCCCAGCGAGTCTACGCGGCGGACGCCCGCACCGGTCAGGCCGCGCTGGAGGGGCAGATCTCCCGGAAGGGGCACAGGCGGCAGCCCACGGGGTCTGGCCGGGCTGGAAATCGCCCGGCGCGGATCCCCTCCACGGCCTCCCGCGCTCGCTCCGCGGCGCGCCCGAGGCGCGCGCGGTCCGGGGTCACCTGCCCGGTCACGCCGGAGTCCAGGAAGACGAGCTGGGTGACCGCCGGCAGCTCGCCCTCCCGTGCCTCCCACGCCATGGCGTAGAGAGCCAGCTGAAGCGACTCGAGGGCACGCTGGCGCGCGCGGCGCGCGTCCCGGACGTCGCTCGACTTGAAGTCCGTGATGACGATCCCCTGCGGTCCCTGGTCCACGCGGTCGAAGCGGCCCTCCAGCCGGAAGCCGTCGAGGGGCACCGAGAATGGTTCCTCCAC
>JAKAHX010000387.1 GCA_021814735.1 Chloroflexota bacterium
CTGTCCGAGCGGCCACGCCACCAGTTCCGCGTGCGCGTACGGGTCCCCGTAGCGCGCCAGCCGGAACGCCTCCTCGACCAGCTCGGCCGCCACGATCCCGGCGATCAGCACCAGGACCAGGAAGGCATCCCGCGAGAGCGTGATCCGCGCCGGGCGCGTCACGAGCCGCCGGAACGCCGCGTAGGCGATCGCGACGAGCACGGCCACCGCGATGAGGTTCCCCGCGGCCAGGATCACCCGCCAGATCCAGCCATCGAGCGGCCAGGCGAGGACGTCCTGCACCAGCCCGCCGGTGATCCGGTTGGCGGTCCCCACGGTGAGGATGAGGAACCCCCAGAAGATGGCCGCGTGCATCGTGCCAGCCGGCGGTTCGCGGAACATCCGCACCTGGGCGATCGCATACACCAGCAGGGAGCGGATCCGGGCGGCGGGCCGGTCGGTGACCGTGGACGCCCGGGCGGCAGCGAAGACGCGGAGATGACGCGCCATCCGCAGGCCGAAGACGACGACCGCGACGAGGAAGAGGACGGGCGCCAGGGGGAAGAACGGTACCTGCGAGGTCATGACCTGCCTTCCTGCGGGTGGTCCCCCCCGGCCAGCATATCGAGCGCGTGGGGCAGCAGTGCGGCGATCGCGTCGAGCGACTCCAGTGCGCCCCTCGGGCTGCCCGGCACCACGAGCACCAGTGATCGGCCGAGCACGCCCCCCAGCGACCGCGAGAGTGCCGCCATCTCGGTTGAACGCCGGCCCTCCGCGCGCATGGTCTCGCCCAGCCCGGGCACCACGTAGTCCAGCAGCGGAGCCACGGCCTGCGGCGACACGTCGCGCGGGCCCAGGCCGGTGCCGCCGGCCACGACGACCAGGGCATGCGCGGCCGCCGCGCCTCGCACCGCCTCTGCGATGCGCACGGCGTCATCCGGTACCAGCCCGATCTCCGGCTCGTGCCCGAGCTCCCGCAGCCGAGCGGCCAGGCGCGGGCCGGTCTGGTCCGGGCGCTCGCCCCGGGCGGACCGGTCGCTGACGGTGAGCACGTACGCCCGGGCCACGTCACTCGCTCCGCGGACGGCGGGGCCCCCGCAGGGGCCCGCGCGTGCCAGGCCGCAGGCGGGCCGGCGTCCCCGCCTCGCCTCCTGCCGCGGTGCCCCGCTCGGCAGGCGCGCCGGCCGGGCGGTGCCACTCGCCGGACTTGCCGCCGGACTTCTCCAGCAGGCGAACGTTGCGGATCTCGGCCCCACGGTCGACCCCCTTGACCATGTCGTACACGGTGAGGGCCGCGACCGATGCCGCAGTGAGCGCCTCCATCTCGACGCCGGTCTGGGCAACCGTCGCCGCCGTCGCGCGGACGCGCAGGCTCGAGGCCCCGCGGTCGGGGGTCACCTCGACCACCAGGTCGGTGAGCGGGATGGGATGGCAGAGCGGGATGAGCTCGGCAGTGCGCTTGCCGCCCATCACCCCGGCCAGCTCGGCCACCGTGAAGACGTCGCCCTTGGGAGCGTCGCCGTCGATCACCAGGCTCAGCGTGTCCTGCGACAGGACCACCTCGGCCTCCGCGACGGCACGGCGGGCGGTGGGCGGCTTTGCGCCGACGTCGACCATCCGCGGCCGCCCGGCCCGATCCACGTGGGTCAGGCGTCGACGCGCGCTGCGTGGAGCGCCAGGGTCGCTCATGGTTCGCCTCCAGCCTCCTGCACCGGGATCCTCCCCGTGATCGCCGTCAGCCGCCCTCCTCGGCCAGCTCCCAGACCTCGACCTCGCTGCCCGCCGGGAGCCCCGGCGTCCCCTCGGGGATGACGGCCAGCCCGTCCGCCGCGGCAAGCGCCGAGAGGACGTGGGAACCCTGGCCGCCGGCCGGGCGTGCCACCAGGCCACCGGATCCGGCCGGGTCGGCCTCCAGCCGGACGCGGATGAAGGCACGCCGTTCGGACGACTTGCTCACCGCCTCCGCCAGGACGGCCCGGTACACCCGGCGGCCACGGTCGGCGCCGCGACCCCCCAGCACGCGGAGCAGGGGTCGCACGAACAGCTCGAAGGTCACGAAGGCACTGACCGGGTTGCCGGGCAGCCCGAAGAGCGCCACCGGTCGGTCCGGATCCGGCACGGTGCCGCCGCGGCCTGCCGTGGTGCGCCCGAACGCCAGCGGCTTGCCCGGCTGGATCGCCACGCGCCAGAACTCGATGCGGCCCAGCGCCTGGAGCGCGTCCTTGACGTGGTCGTGCGCGCCCACCGAGACGCCCCCGCTGAGGACGACCACGTCGGACGCCCCGATCGCCCAGGCGAGCCGCTCCGCCAGCACTGCCGGCTCGTCCGGGACGATCCCGCCAGGAAGCGCGACGGCTCCGGCCGCCCCGGCCTGCGCGAGCAGTGCGGGGGTGTTGCTGTCGTGGATCTGGCCCGGCCCCAGGGGAGCGCCGGGCGCCACGAGCTCGTCCCCGGTGGCCAGGACCGTCACGCGAGGCCGGCGGTGCACCGCGACCGTCGCCGCGCCGCTGGCCGCCGCGAGGGCCACGCCGGCC
>JAKAHX010000388.1 GCA_021814735.1 Chloroflexota bacterium
TGCCGTTCGGTGCGTCCCACATGGACGTCGTCGACGACGTCCCGTTCCACGGCACCTTCCGGTGGAAGTAGTCCCCGGCCGTGCTGCTGTACGTCCCGGCCACCTGGCTCGCGTACAGCAGGAAGCTCGAGGCCGTTCCCTCGGTGCCCTTGACCTGGATCACCGTGTAGTTCCGGACGTCCCCGGGCGACGGGAGCGGTGCGTCATCGACGTACGCGTCCGCCTCCGAAGCCGTCGCGGTCCCCCCGTCCATCGCGGGAATGGGATTGAGGATCCGGTACTGACCGTTGCCGTGCGGGTTGTGGCAGTTCGTGCAGTTGAGGGTGGTCGTGCCGCCTGCACCAGTGCTGGACGCGCCGTTGCCCCAGACAATCGCTTCCGACGGGCTCGCGATGTCCATGTGGGTGGACGTCACGGACTCGCCGGTCGCGAGGACCGGGACCTTCGACAGGTTGCGCACGGCACCGCCGGCCAAGTACGAGAGCCGATATGTGTCGGCGGATGCGATCCGCGCGTTGACGAACCCGCCGCCGCGGAGCGCGCCGAGCACGGCAGAGCCACGCGTGCCGCCCGTGGCGACCGCGTACTGGATGCCGTCCTCGACGTCGGTCGTGGCGCCGGTGCTCGCCGCGCCGTGACATGCGAGGCACATGTCCGGCGCGTCCGAGATGGTCAGGTTCTCCGTCTGGGCCGTGTGCGCTCGGTGGCAGCCCGCGCAGCTGTCGGCGGAGATCCCCAGGGAACCGTTGTTGATGGACGCAACGTGCGGTCCGCCGTCCGCGAGGACGGGGACCGCCGCCAGGAGCAGCCAGAGGGCGCCGACTGTGAACAGCAGCGCCAGTCGCTTCACTGGCCTTGCCTCCTTTCCATGTGTGATGAACCGACGCGAGGCCCGACCTGCAGGCCCGGTGATCTCGCCATCTGCCTCCCTCTGCCCTTCCGAGTTCGGCCCATCCGTCCGTGCGTCACCAGGACCACACCTGGACCCGGTTGTTCCGCCAGTCCGTGACGTACACCCGGCCGCGCGCATCCGTCGCGACGCCGTTCGGGTACTCGAAGCCACCGTCGGCCGTCCCCTCGGCGCCGAACCGCCCGACGAACGCCGGCGCCCGCTCTCCTGCCTGGTACGCGCGGTAGACCTGGACACCCTGCGCCATCGTGTCGACCACGTAGACGCGACCGTCGCCGTCGACGGTCACGCCGCGGGGGAGGCCGAGGTCACCCTGGGCGGCGCCACGCCTGACCACGGCAAGCTGCCGGCCTGACGCGTCGAACACCACCAGGCGACCGTTGTTGCTGTCGGCAACGTAGACGTTCCCCCGGGCGTCGACGGCCACGCCGTTGGGGAAGTTGAGGAGGCCTGCGCTCCCGATGGAACGGAGCAGTTGCCCGTCGGGGCCGAACTCGTGGACCCGGTGGTATGGGCCGCTCACGTCGGTCACGAACAGGTGGCCCTGCGCGTCGAACGAGAGTCCCAGCGGCTGCCAGCCGACGAGGCCGGGACCGGGGTCAAAGGTCCGGCGGTACACACCCTCCGCGGAGTAGACGTAGATCGAGCCCGTCGGGCGGTCACTGACGTACAGGTCGCCGCTGGTGGGATCAAGCGCGAGGTAGACAGGCGTGTGGGCCGACCCGGTCTCCGGCGGCGGCGTCGCCGTGGCCAGGGTTCGACCGTTCCGGTCGAACACCAGCACCCGGGCGTTGCCCTCGGTCTGCGTCACGTAGATCCGGCTGCCGTCCGGACTCACGGCGACTCCCGTGGGCGCAGTGACGCCGTACAGGCTGAATGCGTAGTGCGGAACCAGGTCCGCGGCGATGGCGGGCAGGGGGAGCTGGGTGATGGGCTTTCGGTTGACCAGGTACCAGGCCGTGAAGGCCAGGAAGACGGTGCACAGTCCCGTGAGCAGCAGGAGCAACGCCTTGCGGCGGCGGGTCATGGGAGCCGCCTCGCGGGTCCCGGCGGGCGGCGGGATGGTCTCGTCCGCCGTGGCGGTGCTCGCCGGCGCCACGGCGCCTGCCCGACCCGTCGGCTGCTCCTCGGCGCCGGTGATCGGCTCGACACCCGCCGGCCCGGGGCCCGTCGACGCCTCGGCGGCCAGCGGCGCCTCATCGGCAGGCGGACGCGCCGGAACGTCGGCGTGGGCGGGCTCGGTCCCGTCTCCGCTCGCGGGATGGCGCTCGAGGTCGCTGGTCATCTCACGCTCCCGGGCTCGCGGACGGCCGCGGCGTGACGACCGGCGTCCTCGCGTCCGAGGCCGCGGGCTCGGGCCACGCCACCGACGGGGCTGCCGGGGAAGCGGTTTGAGCGGCGCTCGCCGTCGCGTCCATCACGCGACCCATCCCGCTGACGGCATTGAAGTTGCCGGGGTCCACGTCGAGCACGCGGGCGTAGTAGGTGGCGGCGGCCTCCCCGTCGCCCGACTGCTCGGCGATGAGCCCGAGGCCGAGCAGGGCGTCGGCGGCGTGGGGCCCGCTGACGAGTGACTCGAGGGTCGTCCGCGCCTCGTCCGGG
>JAKAHX010000389.1 GCA_021814735.1 Chloroflexota bacterium
TGGCCGAGAGCCTGCAGCGATCCGAGCAGCTGCGCCGACAGGCGGCCAGCGACCTGGCGCACGAGATCGCCACGCCGGTCACCGTGCTCACCACGCAGCTCGACGCCATGGCCGACGGCGTGGTGCCAGCGTCGGCCGAACAGCTGGCGGCCACGCGGGAGACCGCCGGTGAGGTCGCACGGCTGGTGGGCGACCTCCACGACCTGGCAGCAGCGGAGGGCGCCTCCCTGCTGCGCGCGCCCGAACGCGTCGACCTGCTGGCGCTCGTCTCCGAGGCCACGGCGTCCGTGCAGGCGCTGTACGGCCAGCAAGGCGTCACGCTCCTGGGACCCGCGGTGATCGGCAGCGGCCCCGTCCGTGCCGACGTCGATCCGCGCCAGGTGGGGCGCGTGCTCCAGAACCTGCTCACGAACGCGGCGGTCCACACGCCCGAGGGCGGCACGGTCCGGGTGAGCGTGGCACGGGAGGGCGCCGCGGCACGGATCCGCGTTGCCGACACGGGCCCCGGGATCCCGCCCGAGCACCAGGGCCGCGTCTTCGAGCGCTTCTACCGCGCCGACCCGGCCCGCTCCCGCCGGCCTGGCCAGCGGGGCGGCACCGGGATCGGGCTCACCGTCGCGCGGGAGCTCGCCCGCGCCAATGGCGGCGACGTCCGCATCGAGGCCTCGAGCCCGCAGGGGACGACGTTCGTGGTCGACCTTCCCGCGGCCGGCTGAGCGGGGCCGCATCCACGGCGGCGAGGGTCCAGACGACGCGCGGCAGACCGCTCGCCACGCGCGGCGCAGGGACCGATCCGGACCGGACCTCGGCTGACGGACACCCCGTGTGCGGTATCCACGGCGGCGATCCCGGGCAAGCCGTCGCTCGGCTGACGAACGCGCCGTGTGCATTGGCGGCCTTGCCGGGCCCAGCACACGCTGATGCACACCAGCCGCGCCGCACGCATCGGCGGCACACTCGTCACCCGGTCCCGCAGACGGTCTCACCCGGTTTCCCCGCACGAGCCGGCGCGCCACGGGGCCTCCTGACGCGCTCGGGCGTGCCCAGCGGCCGCGTAGGGCTGCCCTGGCGTGCAATAGCGATGAACGACAGGCAATCGACCGGCCCGACCGGCTCCCGGAGCCAGGCTCGCATCACCGGGCCTGGCGACGGGAATGCGGTTCCCAGCAGATCCACGTGCCGTCGAACTCGGCGCCGGTTCGCGTCCGTTCCCTCGACGATCACCCAGGTCGACACCACCTGCGCCGGCCACCCCCGACCGCGTGCGATCGTTGGGGCCAGCCGTCTTCGCTGATCCATCGTGCGGAGCAGATCCTGCGGGTCCAGGACGCGGGTCTTGACCTCCACCACGAGCACCACGCGTCGTTCCGCATGCCAGGCCAACACGTCGATGGATCCGCGCTCGCCGTAGATGGAGAACGAAGCTTCCACCGTTACCGTCCAGCCGGGCGCACGGGAGAGGCGGCGGACGACCTCCTGCTGCAGCGCGGCGTGGCGCGCATCGAGCAGGCGGTCCAGCTGTCCGCCACGCCAGCGAAGCTCCATGTCGACACGGGCGTCGAGCGCGGCCGCCACGGACGCGATGGCGTCGAGTGAGACGGAGCGCAGGTGACCGCGCTCCAGTCGCGAGACCGTGCCCCGTGAGACGCGGGCTGCCATCGCCACCTCTCGTTGCGTGCGGCGGGCACGGACGCGCAGCTCGCGCAGGCCGGACCCGAGGCGCTCGCCATCCATGTGCCGAAGCATGACCAGGCGCCCTTGACGCGCCATGCACCCGCGATCGACGGCGACGTGCCGCTCGGGCGCCGGGCCCGGGCGCGGGGCGCCGGGCGCCGGCCGTGGGCAGAGGTACCAGCGCCGGACGTGGCCGACCCAGGCATGTCGATCGGCCCATTGGCCGCCCGCGAGCGACGCCCGTCAGGCGAAGCGCTCGTCGCGTGCGACGCGCTACCCGACCTCCACCACGATCGGGCCGGCATTGCGCAACGCGACCGGACGCACGCGTCCGGTGAGCCCCTGCTCGGCTGCCGCGGATGCCATCGCATCCCCGACGTCCTCCAGCAGGCGCTCGTCATCGGCGAAGGCGATCACGCTCGACCCGGCCCCCGACAGGCAGGCCCCCAGCGCCCCCGCCTCGCGCGCCGCCCCCACGAGCCGCGGGAGCTCCGGGTAGACGATCGCCCGGTAGGGCTCGTGGAGCCGGTCCTCCGTCGCCTCGCGCAGCAGCGCGAGTCGACCGCTGGTGATCGCGGCCACCGCGAGCGCCGCGCGGCCCACGTTGAACACGGCGTCCCGGTGTGGCACGTCGCGCGGGATCGCGGCCCGCATCGCCATCGTGGCCAGGGTCCGGTCCGGGACGAAGAGGACGGCGCGGAGCCGGCCCGGCACGTCGAAACGGACCACCTCGGGCCGTGCCCCGATCATCGCCACGACCACGAACCCACCGAGCAGCGCCGACGATGCGTTGTCGGGGTGCCCCTCCAGGTCGCACGCCAGCTCGAGCTGGCG
>JAKAHX010000390.1 GCA_021814735.1 Chloroflexota bacterium
AGTTCGCGAAGGACAGCGACGCGCTGCTGGCGCTGCAGACCGGGAAGGTCGACGCCTACTTCGCCGACTCCCCGGTGGCCGGGTACTACACGGTGCAGCACCCCGATCTCTTCCAGCTCTCCGGCCTGACGCTCGGCGTCGCGGACGAGGGCATCAGCGTGGCCAAGGCGAACACCGGGCTGCGTGATGCAGTCCAGCAGGCCCTGATCTCGATGATCAACGACGGGACGTACCTGAACATCCTCAAGAAGTACGGGGACCAGGCAGGTGCCGTCACGGCGGCCATGGCCGCGAAGCTCAACTACATCGGGCAGTAGGCCCTCATGACACGCGGAGAGGGTTCCGCCTCCCGCTCGAGTCGCTCAACAGCGCCCCGGCCAGCCGTCGTGCTGGCCGGGGCGCTGTTGCTCGCCCTGGTGGTTGCGGGGTGCGGCAGCCAGTCGACGACACACGCGACATTCAACTGGCATGCCTTCACCTCGGCGATCTTCACCCCTGACCACCTCATCATCGGTGGCCTCGAGCTGACCGTCATCATCTCGGTGATCAGCCAGGCGATCGGCGTCATCCTGGGGATCTTCCTGGCCCTGGCCCGCATGGCGAAGGCGGCCCCGCTCCGCTGGATCGCCAGCATCTACATCTGGGTGTTCCGGGGCACGCCGCTCCTCGTCCAGCTCGTCTTCTTCTACTTCGGCGTCGGGGCCGTCCACCTGTTCGGGTGGGATCCGATCACGATCCTGGGCTTCACGATCCCGGGCGCCATCCAGGCGGGCATCTTCGTGCTCGGCGCGAACGAGGGCGCCTACATGTCGGAGATCGTGCGTGCGGGCATCATCTCGATCGACCCCGGGCAGCTGGAGGCAGCCAAGTCGCTGGGGATGACGTATCCGCTGGCCATGCGCCGGATCGTCCTGCCCCAGGCCGCGCGCGTGATCATTCCGCCGCTCGGCAACGAGTTCAACAACATGCTGAAGACGACGTCGCTGCTCTTCGTGCTCGGGATCCAGGAGCTCTACGAGACGTTCGTGATCAAGCAGGGCCAGAACTACCTGCCGTTCGAGATGTACCTCGCCTGCGCCCTCTGGTTCCTGCTCCTCACGACGATCTGGGGCTTCATCCAGGCCCGGATCGAGCGCCAGTTCGCGAAGGGCGCACCGGGCGCGTCGACCGGCGGGCCGAGCCTGCGGGAGCGCCTGTTCGGGTCCCGCACCGCGATCGAGCCCTCGCTGGTCAGCGGAGGCCGCTGATGGCCGCCGAGACCCACGACCTGCTCGGAGCGATCGGGGGCGTCCCAAAGCCCCCCACCGAGGTGGTCGTCCAGGCCACCGACGTGAACAAGTGGTTCGGCCGGCTCCACGTCCTCAAGGACGTCTCCATGACCGTCAAGCGCCAGGAGGTGGTGGTCGTGATCGGGGCGTCAGGCTCCGGCAAGACCACCTTCATCCGGTGCGTCAACCACCTCGAGAAGATCCAGTCCGGCCGCATCTTCGTGAACGGCCACCTGATCGGCTACCGCGAGGTCAACGGAAAGCTGGTCGAGGACAAGGAGTCGAACATCGCGAAACAGCGCCAGGAGATCGGGATGGTCTTCCAGCGCTTCAACCTGTTCCCGCACAAGACCGCCCTCGAGAACATCATCGAGGCGCCGGTGCAGGTGCGGAAGGTGCCGACGGCCGAGGCCATCGAGACCGGCAAGGCGCTCCTCGCACGGGTCGGGCTCGCGCAGAAGGCCGACGCGTACCCGGCACAGCTTTCCGGCGGCCAGCAGCAGCGGGTGGCGATCGCCCGGGCCCTGGCCATGAAACCCGCCCTGATGCTTTTCGACGAGCCCACCAGTGCGCTCGACCCGGAGATGATCGGGGAGGTGCTGGAGGTGATGAAGGAACTGGCACGCGAGGGCATGACCATGATCGTGGTGACCCACGAGATGGGCTTCGCCCGCGAAGTGGCCGACCGGGTCCTCATGATGGACGACGGCCAGATCATCGAGGAAGGGACGCCGGAGCACTTCTTCACCAGCCCGCAGCACGAGCGGACGAGGAGCTTCCTCTCGAAGATCCTGTAGCGCCGACGATCGCCGACAC
This sequence comes from Chloroflexota bacterium, assembly GCA_021814735.1. GTDB lineage: Bacteria > Chloroflexota > Limnocylindria > Limnocylindrales > CSP1-4 > JAJYNJ01. The sequence goes on from JAKAHX010000390.1 coordinate 2,085, forward strand.
CGCGCGAGGGCCGTCGGCGCCGAGAGCTGGACGCGCGGGGCCGCCCGACCGAGGGAGGGACGCGATGCCGGCACCCAACCCACTCCTGGAACGCTGGCACTCCGGGGGCACCGTTCTCGCGACCTGGCTCCAGGTCCCGGATCCGGTCGTCGCCGAGTTGATGGCAGGCCCCGGGGTCGATGCCGTCGTGGTGGACCAGCAGCACGGCGGCGCGACCACGCGTGACCTGGCCGGCCTGTTCATGGCCATCGAGGGCCGCGGCGCGGCGCCGATCACGCGGGTGCCGCAGAACGACGGCGCGGCGATCGGCCGGTCCCTCGACGCGGGCGCGCTCGGCATCATCGTGCCGATGGTCGACACGCCCGAGGAGGCCGCGGCCGCGGTCTCCTGGTGCCGCTACGGGCCGGGCGGCCGCCG
>JAKAHX010000027.1 GCA_021814735.1 Chloroflexota bacterium
GATCGCGCCGCACACCAACGGGAACACCACGCTGTTCGTCGTGGTGAGCGGCGGGGGCTATGTCCAGGTGGGGAACGAGCGCGCGCGGGTGAGCCACGGCGAGGCAGTCGTCTGGCCGGCCGGCGAGTTGCACGGCGCGTGGACCGACGGGACCGAGATGCGCGCGCTGGTGGTCGAGTTCACCGGACCGGACGATGCGCCGATGCCGGACCGGGTGGTCCTGCCGGGCGCGACCAGGAGCCAGCCGGGTCCCCGGGAATCGAGCGCAGGCGCGTCGGAACCGGCCAGGGGCGTGCTGGCGGCGCCGCCCGTCCCTTCGAGCCAGCGGGACCAGTCGAGCGGGGAACCTTGGTAGGGCCCCGCATCGCGCCCCCGCGACGGCTCGCCGGATGACCGCGCATCCGGATCACAGTCCGGAGCCTGCGGACGTTCGGCCGTCCCTCGTCCGCCTGCCCCTCAGTCTGTCTCGCGCCCGAGCACCGCCCCGAGCTGCCCCAGCACGCGCGCCGTGGCGCCCCAGATGCGGTAATCGGCCACTGGGTACGCGCCATACCGGAGGTGCCAGCCCCCGCGGTCCTCTTCCACGTCTTCGATTGGTGCTCCGGCGGCGAAATGCCGCACCGGCACCTCGAGGATGGCCGAGACCTCCCAAGCGTCCCTCGCCAGGGAGGGGCGCCGCTCGGCGACTGCAAGGACCGGGTGGAGGCGAAAGCCCGAGACGCGCACGTCCACGGTCCCGAGCTCGCCGAGCACGCGGAGCCCGCACTGTGATGGCTCGATCCCGACCTCCTCGCGCGCCTCCCGCAGGGCCGTCGCCGCCATGGACTCGTCGCCCGGCTCCACTGCGCCGCCGGGGAAGCTCACCTCGCCGGCGTGACGCAGGTCGCCTGACGGCCGTGCGGTCAGGACCGTCCAGGCTTCTCCGTCGGGGCCCGGATAGAGCAGCACCAGGACGGCCGCCTCCCGGTGCCCCGGGATGCCGTCGCGGGGCGCCGTGCCCGCGGAGGCCTCTAGCCGCGGGTCCAGCGCGGCGGGCGGCGCGGGCAGCGGGTCGGGAAGCCGTTGCAGCCGTGCGACGGCGTCGTCGAAGCGCATCCGCGCATCCTACGCGAGAACGTCCTGCCTACTGGACGACCGGGCCTCCGCGCCGCGGGCGGGTGGTGGAGGCGAGCGTCTCCTCGACGATGTCGCGGGGCTGGCTCGTGTCCCGCTCGGCCGCGCGCGCGTCCCGGCGCCCGGTGGCCACGACGATCCTGTCCCCGGAGCGGAAGAGGATCGTGCCGGTGGCCTGGTCCGCCTCCACGATGATCGTCGAGCCAGGTGCGAACTGTCCCTCGAGCAGGGCCCGGGCGAGCGGGTTCTCGATCGCCCGCTGGACCGCGCGCTTCAACGGTCGCGCCCCGTAGGCCGGATCGTGGCCCTCGGCGGCGATGAGCGCCCGCGCCGATGGCGCGAGCTCGAGCGTCAGGTCCACGTCCGCGAGGCGGCGCTGCAGGTCGGCCACCAGCAGGTCGACGATCGCCGCCAGGTCGGCGTCGGTGAGCGCATGGAAGACGATGATCTCGTCCACCCGGTTCAGGAACTCCGGCCGGAACTGGGCCCGCAGCGCCTCCATGACCTGGCGCTGCATGGCCACGTACGCCTGCTCGTCCGCGTGGGCCGAGAGCTCCACGGCGAACTGGCTGCCGACGTTGCTCGTCATGATGAGCACGGTGTCCTTGAAGTTCACCGTGCGTCCCTGCCCATCGGTCAGACGGCCATCGTCCAGTACCTGGAGCAGCACGTTGAAGACGTCGGGGTGGGCCTTCTCGATCTCGTCGAGGAGGACCACCTGGTACGGGCGCCGCCGGACCGCCTCGGTCAGCTGGCCGCCCTCCTCGTACCCGACGTAGCCGGGCGGGGCGCCGATCAGCCGGCTCACCGCGTACTTCTCCATGTACTCGCTCATGTCCAGGCGGGTCATTGCCTGCTCGTCGTCGAAGAGGAACTGGGCGAGGGCGCGGGCAAGCTCGGTCTTCCCGACGCCGGTGGGGCCGAGGAAGATGAACGACCCGATCGGGCGACGGGGATCCTTCAGCCCGGCCCGGGCACGGCGCACCGCGTCGCTGACTGCCTCGATCGCCTCGTCCTGCCCCACGACCCGCTCGTGCAGTCGTTCCTCCATGTGGACGAGCTTGGCCTGTTCGCCTTCCATGAGCCGCGTGACCGGGATCCCGGTCCAGGCGCTCACGATCTCCGCGATGTCGTCGGCGTCGACCTCCTCCTTGAGCAGCCGGGTGGTGCCGTCCAGCGCGGCCAGCGCCGCCTCCTGCTCGGAGAGTCGCCGCTCCAGCTCGACTCGGCGCCCGTAGCGCAGCTCGGCGGCCTTGCCGTAGTCGGCCGCCCGCTCCGCGGACTCGATCTCGTGCTGCAGGGACTCCAGCGCCGCCTTGGTCTGCCGGAGCCCGGCGATCGCGGTCTTCTCGGTCTCCCAGCGCTGCTTCAGCGCGCCCGCCTGCTCGCCGATCTCGGCCAGCTCGCGCTCGAGCGCCTCCAGGCGCGCCTTCGACGCCTCGTCGCTCTCCTTGCGCAGCGCCTCGCGCTCGATCTCCAGCTGGATCCGCCGGCGCTCGAGCTCGTCGAGTTCGACGGGCATCGAATCGATTTCCATGCGGAGCCGGCTGGCCGCCTCGTCCACCAGGTCGATCGCCTTGTCCGGCATGAAGCGCCCGCTGATGTAGCGGTGCGAGAGGACCGCGGCCGCCACGAGCGCGGAGTCCTTGATGCGGACGCCGTGGTGCACCTCGTAGCGCTCCCGGAGACCGCGCAGGATGGAGATCGTCTCCTCCACGGTCGGCTCGTCCACGTAGACCGGCTGGAACCGGCGCTCGAGCGCTGCATCCTTCTCGATGTGCTTGCGGTACTCGTCGAGCGTGGTGGCGCCGATCGCGTGCAGCTCGCCGCGCGCCAGCATCGGCTTCAGCAGGTTCGAGGCGTCCATCGCGCCCTCGGCGGCCCCCGCGCCGACCACGGTGTGCAGCTCGTCGATGAAGAGGATGACCTGGCCGGCGCTCTCCGTGATCTCCTTGAGCACGGCCTTGAGGCGCTCCTCGAACTCGCCGCGGTACTTCGCCCCCGCGACCAGGGCGCCCATGTCGAGCGCCACCACGCGCTTGTCGCGGAGCGTCTCGGGGACGTCACCCCGCACGATGCGCTGCGCCAGTCCCTCCACGATGGCGGTCTTGCCGACGCCCGGCTCACCGATCAGCACCGGGTTGTTCTTGGTACGACGGCTGAGGACCTGGATGACGCGCCGGATCTCCTCGTCCCGTCCGACCACCGGGTCGAGCTTGCCGTCATGCGCGTCGCGCGTCAGGTCACGCCCGTACTTCTCGAGCGCCTGGTAGGTGGACTCGGGGTTCGGCGAGGTCACGCGCTGGGACCCCCGCACGCTCGCCAGCGCCTGCAGGATCCGCTCGTGCGTCGCGCCGTGGCTGGCCAGGATGCGCTGCGCGTCGCCCCCCGCCTCGGCCGTTCCCAGGAGGAGGTGCTCGGTGGAGACGTATTCGTCGCGCAGGCGTTTCGCCTCCTCCTCGGCGCGCTCCAGCACCTGGCGCGCCCGGGGATCCAGCGAGAGCGAGCCGCCCTGGATCCGGGCACGGCGGGACAACACGCCGGCGAGTTCAGCCCGCACGGCCGCCGGGTCGGCACCCAGTCGTGTGAGCGTGGCGGCCGGGATCCCGGCCTCGTCCTCCAGCAGGGCGGCCAGCAGGTGCTCCGCGTCCAGCACCGGGCTCTGCTGCTCGGTTGCCAGGCGCTGGGCATCCACGATGGCCTGCTGGGCTTTCTCGGTGTATCGGTCGAGCTTCATGCTGCGTTGTTCGTCCTTCTCACTGCTTCATGCGGAGGCGGCAGGGCGGCGCGGGTCGGCCTGGGCCGCCGCCTCGACGAAGCGCGCGGCGAGCTCCCGGGCGCGGTCATCCAGCCGGGTGGGCAACACCACCCGGACGCGCACGTAGAGGTCCCCGCGGCCCTCGCCGCGGAAGCGCGGCAGGCCCTGGCCCGCCAGCCGGAACGTGCGGCCGGACTGCGTTTCCCGCGGGATGCGGAGCAGCAGGCGCGAGCCGCCGAGTGTCTGCACCGGCACTTCGCCCCCCAGCAGCGCCTCCCCCAGCGTGATGGGCAGCTCGCGGGTCAGATCGGCGCCGTGGCGTTCGAAGGTCGGGTGTGGCAGCACCTGCACGCGGACGTAGACGTCGCCTGCGCCCGGGCCACTCCCGGCCTTGCCGCTGAGGCGGATCCGTTGCCCGTCCACGACCCCGGCCGGGATCGTGACCTGGTAGCGGTGGCCGTCCACCTGCAGGAGGCGCGTGGTCCCGGTGAACACTTCCTCCAGGGTCACCTCGGTGGTCGCCTCGACATCGCGAGCCGGCGCGGTCCGGGTCGTCGCGCCGCGGCCACGCCGGGATGGCCCATGTCCGGCTGGCGACTCGAACCCCAGCCCCTGCAGGAGGTCGTCGTAATCGATCCCGTCGGCGGTCGCGGACGAGGCGGTGGCGCCGGCGGTTCGGGCGCCGGCCCGGCCCGTCGCTCCGGGCATCCCGCCGGCGAAGAACGTGCGGAAGAAGTCGCTGAAGCCCGCGAGGTCCTCGGCGCTGCCGCGGTACTCGAACCGGATCCCGCCGGGGGCTCCGCCCGGCTGTCCGGCGTAGGCGTGCCGGACGAACTCCGCGAAGGGGTTCTCCGTGGTGCCCTGCGCGCCGGCCTGCTGATAGGCGGCCCAGTTCGCGCCGAGCGTGTCGTAGGCACGGCGCTTCTCGGGGTCGCTCAGCACCGCGTGCGCCTCGTTGATCTCCTTGAACCGGCGCTCGGCCTCGGCGTCCCCCTTGTTCACGTCCGGGTGGTGCTGGCGGGCCAGCCGCCGGAACGCCTTCTTGACGTCCGCCTGGCTGGCCGTGCGCGGCACCCCCAGGATCGCGTAGTAGTCCTTGTACTCCATCTTGATGCCCGGTCCTCAGTGCCGGGCGGTGCCGCGCGCCACCAGGGCGCGCGGCATCCCTGGCTCAGTGCTCGATCCCCCCGATCGCCGCGGGGGCCGGCGGATAGGTGCTCCTGCCCGACGCCGCCTCGGGCACCGCCGGCTCCGGGGCCGACTGCTCGGGTTGTTTCGCGGCCGGCTGGTCCGGGAGTGGCTTGGGGTGCCCACGCAGTGCCGCGTCGAGCACCTGGTCCATGGTGTCGACCAGCACGAGCTTGATCTGCTTGCGGATCTCCTCGGGGATGTCCCGGAGGTCCTTCTCGTTCCGCCGCGGCAGGATCACGGTGCTCGCCCCGGCGAGATGCGCGGCGAGGATCTTGCTCTTCAGCCCGCCGATCGGCAGGACGCGGCCGCGGAGCGTGATCTCGCCCGTCATCGCCACGTCCTTCCGCACGGGGATCCCGGTCAGGGCGCTCACGATGGCGGTGGCCATGGTGATCCCGGCCGATGGCCCGTCCTTGGGGATCGCGCCGGCCGGCACGTGGATGTGCAGCGTGTTCTTCTCGAAGACCTCGCGCGCGATCCCCAGCTCACGGGCATGGGCCCGTGTCCAGGAGAGGCCCGCGCGCGCCGATTCACGCATCACCTCGCCAAGCTGGCCGGTGAGGATGAAGTCCTCGCGGCCCTCCATGCGGGTGACCTCCACGGCCACGATGTCGCCCCCGGTCTCGGTCACCACCAGGCCGGTCGCGGCGCCCACCTGGTCCTCGGGCTCGAGCTCGCCGTACTCGTAGCGCGGAGCGCCGAGGAACTCGTCGAGCTTCCTGGGGTCCACCACGGTCTTGCGCTTGCGGCCCTCGGCGACCGTCTTGGCCACCTTGCGCATGATGTTGGCGATCTCGCGCTCGAGGTTCCGGACGCCGGCCTCGTGCGTGTATGCCTGCACGAGCTGGGTCATCGCCTCGTCGGTGATCTCGATGTGCTTGGGCGTCAGGCCGTGGTTCGTCATCTGCTTCGGGATGAGGAAGCGACGGCCGATCTCGATCTTTTCCTGCTGCGTGTAGCCCGGGAGCTGGATCACCTCCATGCGGTCGCGCAGGGGCGCCGGGATCGGGTCGAGCAGGTTGCCTGTCGTGATGAAGAGCACCCGGGACAGGTCGAACGGCACCTCCAGGTAGTTGTCCTGGAAGGTGTTGTTCTGCTCCGGGTCCAGGACCTCCAGCAGCGCCGAGCTCGGGTCGCCGCGGAAGTCCATCCCGATCTTGTCGACCTCGTCGAGCATGAAGACCGGGTTGTTCGAGCCGGCCTGCTTGATGCTCTGGATGATGCGGCCGGGCAGCGCCCCGATGTAGGTGCGCCGGTGGCCACGGATCTCGGCCTCGTCGTGGATGCCGCCCAGGCTCATCCGCACGAACTTGCGGCCCATGGCACGGGCGATGCTCTTGCCGAGCGAGGTCTTGCCCACGCCGGGCGGTCCGACGAAGGCGAGGATCGGGCTGCGGATGGTGCTCGCCAGGGTGCGCACCGCGAGGTACTCGAGGATGCGCTCCTTGATCTTCTCCAGGCCGTAGTGGTCCTCGTCCAGGATCCTGGCGGCCTGCTTGATGTCCAGGTTGTCCTCGGTGGAGACGTTCCACGGGAGCCCGATGAGCCAGTCGACGTAGGTGCGGATCACGCCCACCTCGGGGGAGGCGGACGGGATGCGGCTCATCCGGTCGACTTCCTTGGTCGCGCGGGCCTTCACGTCATCCGGCATGCCCGCCTGCTCGATCTTCTCCCGCAGCTCGTTGATCTCCGCCTGTTGCGGATCCTCCTCGCCGAGCTCCCGCTGGATCGCCTTCAGCTGCTCCCGCAGGATGTACTCGCGCTGGGTCTTGTCCATCTCGGACTTGACCTCGGACTGGATCTTGCCCTTGAGCTCGAGGATCTCGATCTGGCGGGCCAGGAAGGCGGAAACCAGCTTGAGGCGCTCCACGACGTCGGTCGTCTCCAGGAGCTCCTGTCGCTGCTCGGTGCTCATGTCCGGGCTGTAGGCGACCATGTCCGCCAGCAGCCCCGGCTCGGTGATGTTGCGCGCCGCCAGCGCGGCCTCCGGCGGTACCGGGGCGCCCGACTGGACGTACTGCTCGAGCTGCGACTGCACGTTTCGCATCAGCGCCTGGACCTCGAGCCCAGCGGACTTCTCGTCCTCCATGAGCTCGATCGTGGCGATGATGTAGGGGTCGGTCTGCCGGAAGCCGAGGACGCGCAGCCGCTGCTGTCCCTGCACGATCGCGCGAACCGTGCCGTCCTGGAGCTGCACCACCTGGGCCACCTTGGCCAGGGTGCCCACCCGGTAGAGCTGCGACGGGTCGTCGATGTCCTCGCGCTCGGCCTGGCGCTGGGTGACCAGCGCGATCGGGCTGCCGTCCGCGACGGCCTGGTTGAGCGCCTTGACCGATTTCTCGCGGCCCACCTGGAGCGGGACGATCATCTCCGGGAAGATCACCGTCTCGCGCAGGGCGAGCAGCGGCAGGTCACGAGGACCTGCGCCGGGCGTGTCGCTGGTCGGCCGCGCCTCGTCCGGGCTCGACGGTCGATCTGTCATGACGGTTCCATCTCCTGCCTGCGGGACGCGCGACCCGCCACGGCGCGTGCCGGCGGCGTCTCGTCGTCCTCGTCTTCCGTAGGTTCGCTGTAGAGGGCCTCGAGGATCGGGGTGCCGAGCTTCTCTTCGAGTTCGAAGAGAACCCGGACCCCGGCCAGGTTGACCCCCAGGTGCTGGGTGAGGTGCCGGATCCAGAGGACCCGGCGCAGGTCGCGTTCCGAGTAGAGGCGGATGTTGGTGGGCGTGCGCGCCGGGCAGAGCAGCCCCTCGTCCTCGTAGATGCGAAGGGTCCGAGGGTGGACCCGGACGATGCTCGCGGCGACGCTGATCACGTAGACCGGCTGGCCCGGATCCCTCACCCGGTCGCGCACGTCCCCGATGCCTCGATCAGCGGTCGCTCGACGGCTGCCCCTCGGCGCCGCCGGTGCTGGGCTCGACATCGCTGGTTGCCGTGATCCGGATCTGGCGAGGACGCGCCTCTTCACGCTTCGGGAGGGTCAGTGTCAGCACGCCGTGCTCGTAGTGCGCCGTGGCCTGGTCCGCGCTGACGTCACCGGGCAGGGTCACCGTCCGGCTGAAGCTGCCCCGCCGGAGCTCACGGAACAGGTAGCCGCGCTCGTTCTCCTCGTGCTCGTCCTTGAACTCACCGGAGATGGTGAGGGTGTCACCCTCGACGGTCACCTGCACCTCCTCCGGCTTCACGCCGGGGAGCGCCGCCTTCACGACCAGCGCGTCACTGGTGCGGTAGATGTCGAGCGGCAGGACCCCCCCGTTCCCCTCCGAGCCCCAGGACCCGGGCCGCACGAAGGAGTCCTCGAAGAGACGGTCCATCGCCTGGCGAAGCGACACCAGTTCCCCGAAGGGCCCCGGCCTGCGCGTGATCATCATGGTCGTTCCTCCTGTGGCATTCGTGCCACGCATCCGGCGATGCGGCCCCGGCCGGTTCCGGCTACCGGGGAGGCGGCGTCGCCGCGCACCCGCGCATCGCGTGCCGTCATGATCAACCATGACAACGCCGTTGTCAAGATTGTTCAGCATCCGATATCCGATCCTATGCCAACGGGTCCGGAGGACACTAGGCATCGGCACATACATGGCGGCCCCGGACCGACGCGGGGAAGCGCCTGCGCTCGGCCATCGACGGCGCGTGGCCCGTCAGCCGGGTCCGCGCAGGCACGCGATGCGGACGAGCGCGCCGGGGCAGCGGGAGCGCGCACGCGAGCACGGCTGCCTTCCCGCGGAACTCGGTGCGTGTCTGCCCCCGCGTTGCCGTGCCGGGGCGGCGTGGCCCCGGCCGCGCGCACGTGAGCGAGTGTGCGCGGGTGAGGGTCCGCGCGCGCTCAGAGCTTGTAGCCGAAGCGCCGGAGGAGCGCCTTCCGGTCGGCGACGTCGGCGTCGGTCTCGACCCCCAGGGGCGATCCGCCGTCCACGACGCCGAGGATGGCGCGACCCTGCTCCGTCTCGGCGAGCACGACCTCGACGGGGTTCGCCGTTGCGCAGAAGATGCGGCAGACCTCGGGGACCGCCTTGACGGCGTTGAGGACGCTCACGGGGAACGCGCCGTCCAGGAAGATGATGAAGCTGTGCCCGGCGCCGATGGCCAAGGCGTTGTCCACCGCCAGATCCACCAGCGCGTCGTCGTTGCCGGACCGACGGACGAGGCGCGGACCGGACGATTCGCAGAAGGCGAGTCCGAAACGCAGGTGGGGTCCGGCCTGGGCGAGCGTCTCGTGCAGGTCCTCGACGGTCTTGATGAAGTGGGATTGCCCCAGGATGAGGTTCAGGTCCTCTGGCTTCTCGATGCGGACGACTCGAAACTCCACCGCGCTCCTCCGACTGCGTCCATCCCGTCGCTGCCGAGGCTACCCCGCGGGGGAAGCCTCATCCCGGGTTTCCCGCCGCGGGCAGGCCGCCCAGGCCGCTCGCCCCGCGTGTGTCGCCCGCACGCCGGGGCACCGGCACCACGTCCGGCGGCGGGGCAACGGCGGAGGCCGTGGTAGCGTGCCGCGACCATGTCATCTCGATGCCCTCGCACCCCGAGCCGCACGGCGGGGCGGCGTCCGCCGTGCCGTGCGGCTCGCTCCGGGCCACCCGTCCTCGCACTTGCCTTCGTCGCGCTCGTCGCGCTCGTGGCGTGCGGATCCGGCGGGCCGGCTGGTACGTCGCGGGCTGGACGGGCGGCGGTGTCGTCGACCGGCCTCCCGTCGTCCCCCGCGACAGTCCCGGCGCTGACTGCCGCGCCACCTGCAGCGGGGCCGGGAGGAGGATCGCCCGGGTCAGCCGCGCCATCGCCCGGGTCGGGTGCCGCGATGCCCGGCGCGTCCGCGGGCACCTCCGCGGCCCCGGCTGTCATCGCATCACTGACCGCGGTCCGGCTCCCGGTGGCCGTGAGCCGGGCCGTCGCTTTCTCGCGGCCCGACGGGCTCCTGGTGGCGGGCGGCCTGACCGACGCCGGCACGACCGCGAGCATCGTCGGGGTCGATCTGCGGACCGGGGCGGTCGGAATCGCCGGACAGCTCCCCGAGCGGGTGCACGACGCGGGGGGCGCGTCACTCGACGGGGTCCCGCTGGTCATCGGTGGCGGCAGCATCCTGGCCGGTACCGCCGTCCAGCGGGTCGTGGCAGGCAGCTCGTCCGTGCCGGTCCGGACCGCGCTGGTGGGGCACCTGCCGGCACCCCGGGCCGACCTGGGCGCCGTCGACGTCGGCGGCCGGGTCGTGGTCGTGGGCGGTGGTACGCCGTCCGCCCCCGATCCCCGCGTGCTGGCCACGGCGGACGGCATCCACTTCAGCGTCGTGGGCAGTCTCCCGGTGCCGGTGCGATACGCGGCCGTCGCCGCGATCGGCCAGGAGG
>JAKAHX010000028.1 GCA_021814735.1 Chloroflexota bacterium
GGGCGACGGCTTGCCCGCGATGGCTTCGCAGGTTGCCCCGGTGCACGCTTCGATCGCCGCGATCACCGAGGCGGCGTCCGGCTCCCCGCCGCCCGGGACGGGGCAGAAGCGGTCGCCGTTGGTGGCGAAGAACCGTGCCCCGGCCCGGATCGCGTCGAAGGCCACCTGGAGCTTCCAGTAGGCGAAGGTCCGGTCGAAGCTGGCCACGACCACGTCGGTCTCGGCGGCCCGCTCGACGAGCCGGAAGCCGGCGTCCCGGAGTTCGGCCGCCAGCGGTGCCTCCCCGATCACGAAGAGTCGCGCTCCAGGGACACGGTCCAGCAGCAGTTCCACCAGTGCCTGGGTGGAGACGAGGATGTCGTCGATCGGCGTGGGCAGACCCAGCCGCGTCAGCTTCTCGGCGTAAAAGGCCCGGGTGTGCGTCGGGTTGTTGGACAGAAAGACGGTGCGGCGCCCGTCCCCTCGCAGCCGGGCGATCGTGGCGCCGACGGTGGGCAGGAGGGCATCTCCCAGGTAGACCGTGCCGTCCAGGTCGAACAGGTAGCCTCGGAAGAGGCGGTCGGGCAAGGGCATCATCGGAGGGATTGTCGCCGTTCCCGTGGCGGTCGTCGCGGGGTTCCCGCCATCGCGGCGTCCTGTTCCGCACGGGCGTCCGTTTTGGGACCTCCTGCCCTACCGCACGCCGCGGAATCGGACCGATTCTTTGTCAGGAGGCCAGGCATGGACGCAAAGATCGGAGACCGCATCATCGTCGAGACCGAGCGGGTGGGGTCGCCGGACCGGACGGGCGAGATCGTCGAGGTGATCGTCTCGTCGACCGGGGTGCACTACCGCGTGCACTGGGACGACGGGCGTGAGTCCTCGTTCTGGCCCGCGGCGGGCAGCGCTCGTATCGTCCCGCGTGCTGCGCCGGGCCACGAGCCGGCGCCCACGGCGGCGGAGACACGGGAGACGGCCACGGCGGGCGCTCGCGGCTGAGCCTCGCCGGGCGCCCGGACCAGGCCGCGACCCGGCACCCGGGCGCCCACCCCGCGGGACCGCCCGGTCGACCGCGACTACGATGGGCCAATGCGGCAGGTGGTCGGCGCCGGGATGGTCGTGCTGGTCCTGCTCGGCGTCGCGTGGGTCGCGGCCCCCCCTGTGGCGTCCGGCCTGGTGGGGTCCGCGGCTGCCGCGGCGGGGTTGAACACGGCCACCACGCACGTGCAGGTGCAGGCCGACCCGCCGCTCGCGCTGCTGTGGGGCCACGCCGACGTGGTGCGGGTGGAGTCGAGCGCCGACAGCGTGCGGGGCGTCCGGATCGAGCGGCTCGACCTCGCGCTTCGCAACGTGTCCCTGTTGGCTCGCTCGGCACAGTTCGTCCAGGGATCCCTGGTCGGCGTGACCGTCTCCTCGGGCACCGGGAGCGTGCGTCTCACGGAGATCGCCGTGAACGGCACACCCGGGTCCGCCGGCATGACCGCGGGGCTCGCGGCCGGTGACGTGGCACAGGCGCTGGCAGACGCCCTGGGCGGATCCGGCGGGGCGACCGTGACCGACGTACGGACCGTGGCGCCGAACGGCATCCGGGCGCTGCTCGACGGCCGGGCAGTCAGCTTCACGCTGGCCATCGCCGCTGACGGCTCGCTCGTGGCGAGCAATCCCGACGAGTCGGCGCCACCCCTGGTGCTCTGGCGGCCGTCAGCGGCACTGCCGCTGCGACTCGCCGGCGTGCAGGCCGCCGGCACGGAGGTCGTCGTCAGCGGAACGATCGACGCGGCGGCGCTGCTCAGCCTCGCGGGAGGATGACCCGGGGCACCGGCGCAACGAGCGGAGCAAGCGAACCGGCGAACCGAGCAGACCGGAGCGCCGAGCGGACCGCCGCACGGGAGCGCCGGCGACGGCGGCCGCAGCGGCCGCACTCTGGATGCTCCGGTCGTACGCGTGTCTGCAGGGCGGCGACGATCGGTGGCCGGTTACCCGGTGTCGCCACCCGGCCGGGGGCTGAACCCGCGTGGCGCCCCGGTGTGGACCGTCTTGGCGTAGCGGACCGAGCCGCGCCCGAAGGCCACGGCCGGCCACGAGACGACGAAGACGGGGATCCACAAGCCCGAGAAGACCAGCAGGCGAAGCCCCCGCAGCACCCGGCGCGGCAGCGCCCGGGGACCGGCGAGGCCCTCCCATCGCAGTGCGTCGGCGGCGAGGACCGTGCCCGGGCCCAGGTAGGCGGCAAAGAGCACCAGGAGCGACGGCCACGCCCCGCCTGCGATGCCGGCGACGAGGGCCGCGGCGAGAGAGACCGGCAGGATCGTCTGTGCCGAGTAGGCCAGGTAGTCGAGCTTGGCCCAGGTCGTGAGCCGTCGGCTGGACAGCACCGGGACCGTGAGCTCCAGTTCGCGGCGGATGATCCCCTGGCCCCACCGCAGCCGCTGTCGTCGCAACGGGCCGGCCTCGAGCACCGGCTCCTCCCACGCCACCACGTCGAGCGCCCACCCCACGCGCTCCCCGAGTACCGCGACCCGCGAGGAGAGGTCGAGATCCTCGCAGAGGGCGTGATCGTGCCAGCCCCCCACGGCCTCCAGCAGGTCGCGCCGGACCAGGATCCCGTTCCCCCGGAACTCGCTGCACCCGCCGCGAGCCCAGCGCCCGCGCTGGATCTCCCCGTCGGCATGCTGCTCGTCCGCCTGCGCGGCCTCGAGCTGGCGGAGCAGCCACGACGCCGGCCGGTGCTGCAGGGTCCGGCGTCGGGCTGTCATCGCGCCGGCGCCACGCGCGAAGTAGGTCGCGGCCCGCCGGAGATAGTCCGGTCCCACCCGTGCGTCGGCGTCCAGCACCGCCACGAAGGTGCCGCGGTAGTCGGCAGGACCCGTGGCGCCCAGCGCCGCGCCCTTCCCGTCGGGGAGCGGCGGCGCAGTCGGGTCGGGGGCGGCTCCCGGCGGAGGACCGCGGCGGATCACGCGGGTGACCGCGCCGATCCCCGCGCGCTCCGCGGCCTCCAGGGCGACGCGCCCCGTCTCATCCGCTGACCGGTCGTCGATCACGAGCACCTCGAAGCGCGGGCTGCCGTCCGGGTCGCGGTGGTCCTGGGCCGCCAGGTCCGCCAGCAGGTGCGCGATGACGGGCGCCTCGTCCCGCCCGGCCACGAGGACCGACGCGGTGGGGAGCGGCCCGAGCGCGGTGATGGCCGCATCGTCGAGCGGCTCGAGCGGCGGATGGCGGCTCGCCGGCGCCAGCATGAGCGTGATGATCGCGAAGACCGCGCAGAGCAGGACAAGGATCGCGAGCGGTACCACCAGCACCAGGGCAATCCCCAGCACGATCGCCGTGGCCATCGCGAGGATCGCCGCGACGCGCCATCGGAACGGCGTACGGCTCACGGCTGACCGGCGCCGCGCGAGGCGTCCGGGTCGCGCACCGGCGCGTTCGCCTCGCCGTCCGCCGGCCCAGGCAGGCTGGGCCGCTGGAAGGCGTCCGGGGCGATGCCCAGCTCGTCGAGAACCCGAGGACCGATGGTGACCGCCACCGCGTCGACGTGTCCCCCGGGACCCGGGATGGCGGCCGCGGGATACTCCGGCGCGACCACCAGGATGGACCCCACGCCGACCGCTCCGACCAGCACGGCCGCCGCGACGAGGACAGCCGGTGTCCCGACCAGGTCCGCCACGGGCCCCACGATCACGATCGGCAGGAAGCTCGCGATGCTCACCAGCATGTTGAGGACCCCGAAGACGCGGCCGCGGACCTCCTCGGGCAGTTCCTCCTGCAGCCGGGTCTGCGCGGGGATCGCGATGAACGCGTAGGCGCCCCCGGCGATGAACGCGAGGACGACGACGATCGACAGGAGCGAGACCAGGCCGCCCAGGTTGGCCACGGTCTGTCGGCGGGCGTTCTCCTCGAGGAAACGGGAGAGCGGCCCCGCGAGCGACAGGATCAGCAGCATCAGCGAGAGCACGAGCAGCCCGCCCTCGATGACCTTGCGGCGCGGCAGGTAGCGGCCGTACGAGTTGAGGACCAGGATCCCCATCACGATGCCGGCGCCGAGGGGCAGCACGACCACCACGAAGTCCTGTTCGCGAAGGCCCAGGGCCGTGGTCGCGAAGCCCGGCCCCAGTGCCCCCAGCACCCCGATCAGCGAGGCGGTCACCGCCAGGTAGGTGAGCGACCAGAAGATGCGGGGGTTCGAGCGGATGTAGACGAGCCCCTCGCGGAGCTGGGCGGCCAGTGTCGCCAGGGCGCGCTCGGCGCCACCAAGAGCTCCCTCGCCCGCCGGCACCTCGGCATGGGTGGACGGGAGGGTCAGGCAGAGACCGGCCGCGACGAAGTAAAGGATCGCCACGAGCAGCAGGAGGGCAGGCGCCCCGGCGAGGTTCACGATGAGCGGCCCCAGCAGGGCGAAGCCGACGGCGAACGAGGCGTTCAGGGTGAAGGTGAAGAGCCCGTTCGCCTGGAGGAGGCGCTCGCGCTCCACGAGGAAGGGGATCATCGCGGCCTCGGCCGGCGCGAAGAAGGTGGTCACCGTCGAGACGAGCACGTTCAGCACGTAGACCAGCAGGAGCTGGTGGCTGACCAGGACCATGGCCAGGAACGCCGCGCCACGCAGCAGGTTCGTGGAGACGAGGATCAGGCGCAGGTCGATCCGGTCGACGTAGACGCCCGCCACGGTGCTGAACAGCACCGCCGGGACCAGGAACGTCAGGATCAGGAGGCTCACCGCCGAGTTCGACCCGGTCAGGCCGTACACGACGATGGTGAGCCCGTAGATCACCATGTTCCCGCCGATCTGGGTGGACGCCTGCGCCAGCCAGAGGGACAGGAACTTGCGGTTGGCGAGGACGCTCAGCCCGGAGGGCTCGGGGCCGGGCACGCCGCCGACATCGAGGCCCGCGCGGGCCGTGCGCGCCGTCTCCGGCGTCCCGCCACCGCTCGCGTTCCGACCGGAGAGCGTCACGGGGCGGGATCGGCGGCCGGGCCACGCGCCACGAAGGCGACCAGCCGTCGCTCCAGGTCGCGGCGCTCCAGCAGGACCCGCCGCCCGCACCCGTCGCAGACCAGCCCGATGTCGGCGCCGAGCCGGGTCACCTGCCAGGTCGTGGCGCCACACGGGTGCGGCTTGCGCAGGCGGACCCGGTCCCCCAGCCGGAACGCCACCACGGGACGGTCGGCCATCCGTCCCCTCTCAGTCCCCCGTCGTCCCGGTGAAGTCCCACGCCGAAATCCGCAGCCCGGGGACCACGCAGGTGGCCCACTCGGCGGCGACCCGGCGGCGCTCCCTGCCCACGGCCACCACGCCGGCAAGCGCTTCCAGGTAGCTCTGGGTGAACCGCAGGTTCCGGACCGGCCGCACGATCTCGCCGCCCTCCACCAGGAAGGTCCCGTCACGGGTCATGCCCGTGACAATGGCGCGCTTCGGGTGCACCGCGTTGGTGTAGTTGAGGCGGGTCACCAGCAGGCCGCGGTCCAGCTCCGAGACGAGCGCCGCCGGATCGGTCTCGCCGGGCGCCATGAACAGGTTGACCGGGGCCGGTCCGTACGGGTTGGGTGCCAGGAACGCGTGTCCCGTCGAGCGCCGCCCGGCGCGCGCGGCCGTGGCAGCATCGTGGACCAGCCCGGCGCAGATGCCACGGTCGATCAGTTGCACACGCTGCCGGCCGACGCCCTCGTAGTCGAACGCGGATGGCGTCCCCTCCGGGTCGGATGCATCGTCCCAGACGGAAACGAGCGGGCTCGCGATCCTCCGCCCCGGCTCGTAGAAGCTGCGCCCCTCCTCCACCGCGAGAGCGGAGAAGCCGAGGGAGCCCACCCACTCGAGCACGTCCGCGACCGCGTACGGCTCCAGCACCACGGGGTACGTCCCGGGAGCGAGCGCGACAGGCCGGCGCGAGCGGGCAGCCCGCCCGGCGGCGTCCGCGCCCACCGCGGCGGCGTCGATCTCGGCGATGTCCACCGCCAGCGCTTCGCCGTAGCCGGAGGCGTCCTCGTCACCCATGCAGATCGTGACGAGCCTCGCCTGGGTGGTGGACTGCTCGACGCGGATGCCGCGCGTGCTCGCGACCGCCATCCCGTCCGTCGACGTGGCGAAGGACCCGAAGGCGACGACGTGGGCCGCGTCGGCGGCGGCGATCACGGCGGCGACCCCCGCCGCGCGCTGCTCGGGCGTTGCACCGGCGGTCGCCTCGCTCCACGCGCCGTCCGGCTGCGTCACGGGCCCGGGTTCCGGGAGGGCCACCGGCTCCTCGGCCTCCGGCTGGACTCGCGCAACCCGCGCGGCGTCCTCGGCGAGCCTCCGCAGCCCGTCGTCGTCGAGGCGACCGCTCGAGGCGACGCCGCTGCGACGCCCGTCGACGAAGCGCAGGCTGGCCATGGTGCCGGTTTCCGCCACGTTCTGGTGGATCTCGCTGTTGGCGAAGCGGGTCAGCGCGGCGTCGGATTCCAGCACCACTACCTCGGCGTCGCTGGCCCCCTCCCGCTCTGCCAGCGTCAGCAAACGCTCCGCGAGCCGCAGCCGCTCGCCGCCGGTCACGCGCGCCACCGGTGCCGCACGGCGCCACCCTCGATCACCATCGGCCGACCCCCACCTGCACGTCGCGGAAGCGTGCGCCGGAACAGCCGTGCCCCACGTGGGCGTCCTGCACCGGCTCCCCCTTGCCGCAGTTCGGCGTGCCCAGCATCCGGTAGCTGCGTTCGTCGGCAACCGCGTCGCAGGAGCGCCAGAACTGGGGCGTGATTCCGGTGTAGGTCGGGTTCTTCAGCAGCCGCCCGAGCTTTCCGCCGCGGATCTCGTAGGCCTTCTCCGTCGCGAACTGGAAGTTCAGCCGGCGGTCGTCGATGCTCCAGCTGCGGTTGGCCACCAGGTAGAGCCCGTCGTCGGTGTCGGCGATGATCTCCTCGAGGCTCATCCCGGGCTTGGGGAGCAGGTTGATGTTGGTCATCCGGATGAGCGGAATCCGGTTCCAGCCATCCGCGCGCATCGCACCGCCGCTGCGACGGCCGATCCTTGGCGCGGTTTCGCGGCTCGACAGGTAACCGACGAAGATCCCGCCGCGCACGAGGGGCACGGACTGGGCAGGCACCCCCTCGTCGTCCCAGCCGAAGGTGCCTAGGCCGCCAGGAGCGGTGGCGTCGGCCACGATGTCCACCAGGTCCGAACCGTAACGGAACCCCTCTGCCAGGCGGTCCGTGGTCAGGAAGCTGGTCCCCGCGTAGGAGGCCTCGGTCCCGAACACGCGGTCGAGCTCGGTCGGATGCCCGCAGCTCTCGTGGATCTGCAGGTACAGCTGGGTCGGATCGAGCACGATCGTCCGGCGTCCCGGCGGGCACTGCGGTGCGCGCAGCAGCGCGGCCGCTTCCTCGGCGATCACCGGCGCATGGGCGTGCAGGTCCAGGGCCCGCACCGCCTCGTAACCGCCCGCGCGCAGCCCGCCCTCCTCGGGGTAGGAGCGTCGCTGGTGCTCGTCGCCGTCCACCGCGTTCGCCTCGATCGCCGACCCCGTGTGCGTGATCACCTGGGCCACCTCGGTGCCCCCGGTGCTCGCGAACGTCGTCCACGAGCGCGCCGCGCGGTACGTCGCCTCGGTGAAGGCCAGCGTCGCCGCGTGGCGCATCGCCTCGTCCGCTGCGAGCAGGTGCCCCACCTTCGTCTCGAGGTCCACCGCGAACGGGTCCTCCGCGACGGGCGTCTCGAATCGCCCCTGCTGGGGCGGCTGATCGTCGAGTTCCACGCGCCGGCGCAGCGTCCGGGACGAGGCGCGCGCGATGCGGACGGCCGCGGCCGCGACGCGCTCCGCCTCGGCGGTCGTGAGATGGCTCGAACTGGCGAACCCCCAGGCCCCGTCGACGAGGACCCGGACGCCGAATCCTTCGTCCTCGCGGCGCGAGGCACCCGCGACCCGCCCGGTCCTGATCGTGATCCGCTCGTCCATCCGGCGCACGGTCCGGGCGTCCGCGTAGGACGCGCCCCGCTGGATCGCCACCTGCAGGGCGCGCTCGGTCACCTGGTCCATTGCCGACAGCGTACCAGAGCGCGCCGGCGTGCCGGCCCCTACAGTCGCGGCTGGGCGTCCGCCGGGACCAGCGACCGGTCCGTGGCTGGAAGCGTCAGGCTGTTCTCGGGGGTGACCACCAGTTGCACGCCGGGGCTGGTGACCTGCAGACGGCTCACGATCCCGCCGATGCGCGTGAGAGCGGCGGTCAGGTTCACCGGGTTGCCGATGGCGGAGACGCGGAACGACGCGCCGAGCGGGACGTTCTCCACGGAGAGCCCGCCCGCCGGCCCGGCCACCACGGTGCCGGCCACAACGCGGACCTGGCCGATGGCGAGCGCCTCGGCGCCGGCCAGGCGGAGCTCGTTCAGGAGGTCGTTTGCGTCGCTGGCGGTCATGGGACCCGAGCAGTCCACCGCGACGCCGCGCCCCTGCACCGGATCGAGGCCGGCCCAGAGCCGGATCCCCTGGAGATCGTTCTGCAGGCCGCCGATGGCGGAGACCCCCAGCGTGCGGGCTGCCTGCAGCTGGCGAGCCTGCGCCTGGAGCGTGCTCACCTCGCTCGAGAGCTGGGCGTTGCGCTGGTTCAGGTTGGCGATGAGCGTGGTCAGGTCCTGGGCCGAGAGGTTGGCCAGCCCCGTGCCGCCCGCCTGGGCGCGGAGCTGCACGATGGAGAGGAAGCCCAGCAGGAGCGCCACGAACCCGATCGAGACCTGCGCGCGGCGCGAGCGCATCCCGCTCTTCATGGCGCGGCCGTCGCGGTCGTCTGGGTGGGAGCCGGGGACGCGGCGACCGGGTGGGCGTAGGTGAGCGCCACCCCGCCCGCGTAGGCCGGGACCACCGCCTTGTCCAGCGATCCGGCTCCCAGGCGGATCCCGAAGGCCTCCACGCGCGCCTGCACGAACCGCGCGAAGTTGGCCGAGGATGTCAGCCGGCTGTAGAGATCTTTCGGCCCGATCGCCACGATCTGGTACGGCGGCTGCAGGTAGGCACCGTTGAGCAGGATCGAGGAGCCGATGTCGGTGAGGGCGCTGGTGACGGTGATCCGCTCTCCGTTCACCGCGATGGCCTCGGCACCGTCGAGCCAGAGCTCATCGACCACGGCCAGGATGTCGCTCGAGCTGACCAGGTAGTCGCCCGGCGCGGCCCCCGGCGGCACCTGCTGCGTGGAGTCCTCCAGCTGGACCACCACGCCCGGCCCCTGCAGGTCGACCAGCCCGGCCGCGATGCGTGCCTGCTGCAGCTGGTCGTTGAGGCTCGTCACGAGGGCGGAGTTACCGCTGGACGTCGCCTCCAGCTGCTCGATCTGCGCCCGCAGGTCCAGGATCTGCGCCTTCAGAGCGTCCTGCTGGTTCTGCAGCTCGGTGGCGGTCTCCACCAGCGGCGGCCGCTCCTGCGTGGTGTACTGGACGCGCGCCGGGCCGGCCCCCGCCTGGGCCACGATCAGGAAGCCCAGGACCAGCAGCGCGCCCGCGAGCGTCACCTGCCACGAGGGAATGCGTCGCGCGCGGTCCACGAAGCCCGTCACGACCCGGCCCTTCCTGCCGCGCCGCGGCGCGCGCTCACGGCCGGCCTCGCCGAGGCCGCAGGCGCCGCCGGGAGGTCGCCAGCAGAACGCCCACGGATGACGATGCGGCCATGATCCCGAAGCCCGCCAGGGGTGGCCCCGACGGCGACCGGGGCGCGACCGGGCCCATCGCGGACTGTCCGCCCGGTGTCGTCGTCGGCGTCCAGCCGGGTGGGAGCGGTCCGGTGGGCGCCGGGCGCGGGCCGTACGTGGCGATCGACCGGACGCCGATCGAGGTCAGCCACGCCGCGTCGAAGGCAGAGGCGGAGGCGCCGGTTGCCGCGCGGAAGGCCTCGTCGTCGGTGGCGCCCTGCCGGTACGTC
>JAKAHX010000029.1 GCA_021814735.1 Chloroflexota bacterium
GCGGACGGCCGGACGCTGGAGGAGCTCGACGTGGTGAGTGGTCCCGCGCTGCTCAGCCTGGCGGTCCGTTTCCCGTCGGCCCGGCTCATCGACTGCTGGCCGCTCGCCTGAGACCCCTCCCGCCGAGGACACCCGCCGGCGCGACCGAGGCACGCTCGGCGGCGCGATGGATGCCCGCTCGGCGGCGTGGCAGGCTACGGGAGCGGGACGGCCAGATCGAGGATGCGCTCGACGTCCAGGTGCGACGCCACGAGCGACTGGATCAGCGCGATCTTCTCGTGGTCCTCCGGGTGCGTCTTCACGAGCAGATCGTGGACCTCGGAGGCGACCCGGTAAGTGTCCTCGGCGACCCGGAACGCGAAGAGATCGGCCGCGCGGATGGCGCTGACGACGCGCGGAGCCGGGGCGTGCTCGCCCGTCAGCACCAGGCCCACCACGTCCGACGCCCCGGCCGCGCGGTCTGCGGACTCCGCGGCACCCCCCGGACCCGTGGCTGCGCCACCAGCCCCGCCGGTGGGACGGGCGATGGCACGTCCGTGCCCCGGTCGGCCCATGAGGGTCACCGTCACCAGCGCCTGGACCAGGTCCTCCCGATCCCCGGGAACGATCAGCAGGCTCCCCGGCCCCAGCCGCTCCAGCAGGTGGCCCGCCTGCATCGCCCCGATGTCGATCCGCTCGATGGGCCGGTCGAGGTCCGGCCCGGGGTGCAGGAGCTCGCCATTGAGCTGCTGGCAGAGCATGGACAGGGTCGGGTTCGACAGCAGCGGCCGGAACGGGAGCACGCCGAGCAGGGGGATCCCGTGGCGGGCGAGGCCGGCCTCCAGCACCGCCGGGAGGGTCGGCTGGGCCTCCACGTCGACCTTGTTCACGATGGCGCCCACCACCTCCACGCCATGACGGGCGAAGAGCGCACGGTTCAGGACGATCTCGTCGATGGGCCGGCCCACGCCGCCCTCGCTGACGATCACGGCCGGCGCCCTCAGCATCCGGGCGACCTCGGCGTTCGAAAGCCCGATGACCGCCCCGACGCCGGCATGGCCGGTTCCCTCGACCAGCACGATGTCGCGCCCGCCGGCCACCACGTCGAAGGCCCGGAGGATGCGCGCGCCCAGGTCCTCCACGACCTCGCCGCGGATGTAGGAGCGGGTGAAGCCGCGTGGAATGTGCACCGGGCTCATCACGGAGAGCGAATCCGGCAGGCCGTAGACCTCCCGCACCAGGATCGCGTCCTCGTCCGCCGGGATGTCGTCGACGATCGCGTAGCGCTGCCCGACCGGCTTGGTGAACCCGGTGGCGAGGCCCCGCCCCATGAGCGCAGCAAGGAGCCCGAGCGAGGTCGTGGTCTTTCCCCGGTTCATGCCGGTGGCGGCCAGGTAGATGCGCCGGACGGACGCGAGGTCCGGCGCGGCGACGTGGGGCACGGCCTGGCTCGAGGGGCTGCCGGCGGGCGGCCGCGGCGTGCCCGGGCGGCCGAGGCGTTCGGCGGGCTTGCGCGGCACGGGTGGGGTCAGCCGCGATCGCGCGGACTGGCCCGACGCTCCACCAGCGCCACCGCGTCCTTCAACCGGACGATCGTGTCCGGATCCACGGTGTCGGGCTCCGTGTGCGGGCCCAGCCGTTCCAGCACGTCGGCGATCAGGCCGTAGAGCACGCTCGCGTCCGCGACGAAGAACTGCGGCTCGTTGTTGTACCGCACCAGGGTCAGCCGGCCCTGCAGCACGCGGCGATCGTCGACGTGGACGATCTGGGTGCTGAAGTTGTGCCCCTGGATCCCGTCGGGGTTGTTGAGGAAGTTCAGCGCGTTGTCGATGGCGAGGCCAAAGCGGGCGCGCCATGCGACCAGGCGCTCCTGCACCTCGGGCGAGATGCGGACCTCGGCGACCTCGTCGAAGACTTCCGGCGCGACGGTCAGGAGCCCCACCAGGGTGGTGCCCGCACGCGGCCCGAGCATGACCTGCAGCGAGCGCTCCAGCGTGAACACCTCGGAGTCGAAGCGCGGGCTGGTGATCACGTCGGTCAGGAGATCTTCGACGTTGTCGAGCGCTCCGGGCTCCGAGAGCGCGTTCGACAGCTGGAGGATCTCCTCCTTGAACAGGAACTTCTCTTCATGGTCCAGCATCGTGGCCGGATGGTAGCACCCGGCAGCTGCCCGACGGACGTCGGGCCGCCCGGTGCTGGGGATCGCCGGCGGGCGCAGACACCGGACCGACGCGGGGGGCGACGGGGGCCCGGAAGCGGGCGCGGCGCGGGTGCAGGCGCCGGACCGACGGGGGCCCGGAAGCGGGCGCGGCGCGGGATGCGGCGCCGGACCGACGGGGGCCCGGAAGCGGGCGCGGCGCGGGATGCGGCGCGTTCGAGGCACGGTCGAGGCGCCATCGAGGCGGTGCCCGCCGATCAGGGACGTCGGCCCCGCACGTGGAACCGCCGCCGGACAGGGCCGGCGGCGGTTCGAGCAGGCGTGTGGCGGGCGGCCGTCAGCGGCCGCCGACGATCAGGGGTACAGGCCGCGCAGGGCGGTCGCGTTCGCAACGCGGTCCACGGCGAGCAGGTACGCGCCGGTCCGCATGTTGACCTCGTGCTTCAGCGAGAGCGCGAGCGTCTCGCCGAAGGCCTTGGTCATGATCTCCTTGAGCTTCGCGTTGACCTGGTCCTCGCTCCAGTGGTCCCGGTTCAGGTCCTGGACCCACTCGAAGTAGCTGACGGTCACGCCACCGGCGTTGCAGAGGATGTCCGGGATGAGGAAGATCCCGCGATCGTAGAGCGTGGCATCCGCCTCGGGCGTCGTGGGGCCGTTGGCGGCCTCGGCGACGATCTTGGCCTGAATGCGGTCCGCGTTCTTGGCGGTGATCTGGTTTTCCAGCGCGGCCGGAATCAGGACGTCGCAGGGGATCTCCAGGATCTGCTCGTTCGAGACGAACTCGGCGCCGGGGAACCCGACGACCGTGCCGTGCTCCTGCTTCCAGGCGATCACGCGCTCGACGTCCAGGCCCTTCGGGTTGTGGATGCCGCCCTGCGAGTCGGAGACCGCGATGACCGTGGAGCCTTCCTTGACCATCAGCTGCGCGGCGATCGAGCCCGCGTTGCCGAAGCCCTGGACCACGACCTTCGCGCCATGCAGATCCAGCTTGAGGTGCTTGGCGGCCTCGGCGACGCAGTAGACAGCGCCGCGCGCGGTGGCCTCGTTGCGGCCCTCGGAGCCGCCCAGGCTGATCGGCTTGCCCGTGACCACGGCCGGCACCGTGTACCCGACGTGCATCGAGTACGTGTCCATGATCCAGGCCATGGTCTGCGCGTTGGTGTTCACGTCCGGCGCGGGGATGTCGCGCTCGGGGCCGATGATGATGCTGATCTCCGTGGCGAACCGCCGGGTCAGCCCCTCGAGCTCACGACGGGAAAGCTTCTTCGGGTCGACGATGACGCCGCCCTTGCCACCGCCGTACGGGATGCCCACCACGGCGCACTTCCAGGTCATCCACATCGCGAGGGCCTTGACCTCGTCGAGTGTGACGTCCTGGTGGTACCGGATGCCGCCCTTGGCGGGTCCGCGGCCGAGATTGTGCTGGACGCGGTAGCCGGTGAACACGCGCACCGTCCCGTCGTCCATCTTGACTGGGAAGTGCACCGTGAGCTCGCGCCGGGGTTCCCGGAGTACCTGCCGCAGGCCCGGGTCGAGCCCCAGCTTCTCGGCGGCGAGATCGAACTGTTGCTGGGCCACGGCCCAGGCGTTGATCTTGCCGATCTGCTCTGTCGCCATCTGGCGATCGTCCTCCATGACCGACGCCCTGCGACGGAACTGGGACTCGCCCGGCCCGCCCCTGGGCAGGACAGCACCCGAAGGGCGCCGGTGCGTGGTCGCACGGTCGTCTCGGCCGCGACTATACGCCGGGTGGCGCGATGACGAAGGGCCACACGGCCCCAAGCGGGCACTCCGGGATCACACACTGATCGCCCCGTTGGGGTAGGTCCGCCGAGAGGGTCGCCGAGGGCGGCGCCGCAGGGTGGTTCGTTGCATCGCGGGAGAGGTGCCGGCCGGGCCCGACGTGCCGGAGCCGCCGGCCCGCACGGTCTTGGCCTGGTGCCGATCCCGCTGGCAGCGCCGATCCCGCAGCAGCACGAGGCCCCCGCGGGCCACTTGGTGCCCGGCGAGGCAGTCGCGTGCACGCGGCGTGGTGCTGGCTCCCGCGGCGTGCGCGTCACCAGGCCCAGGCGTGCGCCCAACCCGGCCGGAGGAGTGCGCCTCACCAGGCCCAGGCGTGCGCCTCGCCCGCCGCGAGGAACTTCGCTATCGCCCACCAGGAGAGCCTTGCGCAGGCCGGAGGTTCGCAAGGAACGTCGCATGGCGACGAGGAGGGTGATCCTCCCCGTGGCGCATGCGGCCCCGGGGCGCCTCTGACGCCCGTCCACCACGGGGCGTGTCGACCGGGACTGCGTACGGCCTTGCTGGTGTTCGATAGCGACATCGGCGGCCTCCGGCCACCGCTCGTTCGGATATCGCACGCCGGGCGTGCACAAGCGCTGGACCCCGCGGCATCTGACGCGACTTGGTCTGGCGCCATCCGACGCGGCCCGGTCGGGCGCCATCCCCGGCGGCTGGACCCCGCGGCATCTGACGCGGCCCGGTCGGGCGCCATCCCTGGCGGCTGGACCCGGCGCCATCCGACGGGGCTCGGTAGGCCGCCAGCCGGCGCGGCCGCCCAGGGGGGATCGCGCAGCGAGCGGCGCCTACCCGTGGCGCCAGAGGACGGCCACGCCGTAGGCACCTGGGCCCACGTGCGGACCGATCGAAGCACCGATGTACTGCGTGGGCAGGGCGGCCCGTTCGATGCCGGTCGCGGCGGCCAGCTCGTCCGCGAGGCGGTCGACGTCCTCCGTGTTGGGCGTGTGCAACACCGCCATCCGCTCGACCGGTCGCGCGGTCACCAGTTCGACGAGCCGCTGGCGGGCCCGGGAACGCGTCCGCGGGCGGTCGACGATGTCGACGATGCCGTCCGTCAGGGTCATGATCGGCTTGAGCGACAGCATGGCGCCCACGAGCGCACGTCCCCTGCCGATACGACCGCCCCGCACCAGGTGGTCGAGGGTGTCCATCACGAAGATGAGGTGACAGTCGGGAGCGCGCCGTTCCAGTTCGGCCGCGATCTCCGCGGCAGGGGCCCCGCGGTCAGCCATCTCGGCGCCCAGCTGCGCCAGGATCCCCTCCACCATGCTGGCGCCCCAGCTGTCGATGACGTGGATCTCGCGGTCGGGCAGCGCGTCCCTGGCGATCTGCGCGCTCTTGAGCGTGGCCGACAGGGTCCCGGCGACCGTGATGCACACCACCGCCTCGGCGCCGTCGCGGAAACACTGCTCGAACGTCGCCTGGAACGTCCCCGCGCCGGCGGCGGCGGTCTTCGGGAACGGCACACCTGGCGTGTTGAACTTCTCCCAGAAGGCGCGGGCGGACAGCTCGACCGAGGCGAGGTACTCCTCGTCTCCGAAGCTGGCGATCAGCGGGACCAGCACGATCCCCGCAGCGGCGGCCGCAGCGGGCTCGAGATCGGACGCGGTGTCGGTGACGATCGCGACGCGGCGCACGGTGCTCTCCGGTAGGGGATGACGCGCGGATCATAGCCCGCGTCCGAGACGGAGCGTGGACGCGACAGGACCGTGCCCGGCCGGTGCGGTGCCAGGCGCGGACAGAGCGGGCCCGGCCGGGGCGGGACCGGACGCGAACGGGGCGGGGACGGGCGCGGCCCTCGCAGGCGGCGGACGCTCAGGTCCGCTCGAACGCCATCGCGACCGACCCGCCGCCCCCCAGGCAGAGCGTGGCAAGACCGTATCGCCCGCCACGCCGCCGCAGTTCGTGCAGCAGCGTCGCCACGATCCGCGCCCCGCTCGCGCCGATCGGGTGACCCAGGGCGATCGCCCCTCCGTTCACGTTGACCCTCGACCAGTCGAACCCGAGCTCGCGTCCGTCCGCCAGCACCTGCGCAGCGAACGCCTCGTTGATCTCGACCAGGTCGAACGCATCGATGGGCAGGCCGACTTTCTCCAGCAGCCGTCGCACGCCGACCACGGGCGCCAGGAACAGCCACTTCGGCTCGACCTCGGCCTGGGCGTAGCCCACGATCCGGGCGAGCGGCGTCAACCCGTGGCGCTCCACCGCTCGCTCGCTAGCGACCACGGTGGCCGCGGCCCCGTCCGTGATCCCCGGCGCGTTCCCCGCGGTAACCGTCCCGGCCCCATCGGCCGGACCCTCGTCGCCTGCCGGCAGATCGAACGCCGGCCGCAGCCGGGCCAGCGCCTCGAGCGTCGTATCGCGCCGGGGCCCCTCGTCCACCTCGAAGAGCGTCTCCTCGCGCCCCCGGCGGACCGGGACCGGCACGATCTCGTCTGCGAACCTGCCGGCGTCGATGGCGGCCACCGCCCTCCGGTGGCTCTCCAGGGCGAAGCGGTCCTGGTCCTCGCGGCTGACACGCGCGCGCACCGCCACGCGCTCGGCATGCGTGCCCATGTGGCAGTGCTCCACGGAACACCAGAGGCCGTCGTGCACGGTCGCGTCGACCAGCTCGCCCGTGCCCAGGCGATACCCGAACCGGGCCTTCTGCAGCAGGTACGGGCCCTGGTTCATGTTCTCCATGCCGCCGGCCACCACCACCTCGGCATCGCCGGCCCGGATCTCGGCGGCGGCGAGCATGATGGCCTTCAGCCCGGAGCCGCAGACCCGGTTGATGGTCGTCGCGCTGACGGTGACGGGGAGCCCGCCCTGCAATGCCGCCTGGCGGGCCGGCGCCTGTCCGGCGCCTGCCTGCAGGACCTGCCCCATGAGGACCTCGTCGACCGCCTCCGGCGGCACCGCGGCGCGCTCGACGGCGGCACGGATCGCGATCCCGCCGAGGGTGGTGGCAGGGACGTCGGCGAGGGCGCCCGCGAACCTGCCGATCGGCGTGCGCATGGCGGAGACGAGGAAGACGCGGCCGGACGGCCCGTCCGGCGAGAACGGCTGGCTGTCCATCCGGGCATCCTAGCGCGGCTGCGGCTGCCCGGGACGCTCTCGATGCGACGCGGGCGTCGCTACGGACACCGCATGATGGGGGACCTCAGGTGCCCTGGGCCACCCTCCGCAGCAGCTGCTCGGCCACGATCAGCCGGTGGACCTGGTTGGTGCCCTCGTAGATCTGGGCGCCCTTGGCATCCCGCAGATAGCGCTCGACGGGGTTCTCGCGGCTGTATCCCGCGGCGCCGAACAGCTGCACCGCGTCGCTCGCGACGCTCATCGCCGCGTCCGACGCGGTCCACTTCGCAAGCGACGACACCTCGGCGATCGGTTCTCCTCGGTCCTTCGCCTCGGCCGCCAGCCGCGTCAGCGCCCGGGCCGCCACGACGCGCTGCTCCATCTCGGCGAGCATGAAGCGGATCCCCTCCTGGTCGGTCAGCGGGCGGCCGAACGCCTGTCGCTCCGAGCAGTACCTGGCCGCGGCCTCCAGTGCCACGCGCGCGAGGCCGGTGCAGGCGGCAGCGATCGAGATGCGGCCCTCGCCGAGCGACGACAGGGCGATGCGGTACCCCTCACCCTCGCCTCCCAGCCGGTTGGCCGCGGGAACCTCCGCACCGTGGAAGACCAGCTCCGACGCCGGGTTCGCCCGGATCCCCAGTTTCCGCTCCTTGCGGCCGAACTCGAACCCGGGCGTCCCGCGCTCAACCAGGAACGCCGTGATGGCCGACGGACCGGCATCGGGGTCGAGGGTGGCGAAGACCAGGTACTGCTCAGCCACGGGGGCGTTGCTGATCCAGATCTTCGTCCCTTCCAGGCGGTATCCGGTGGGGGCGTCCGCGGGACCCACCCGCGTGGCGCGGAGGCGAATCGCCGCGGCATCGGACCCGGCACCGGGCTCGGTCAGGGCAAACGCGCCCAGCCGCTCGCCGCGCAGCATGGGGGCCAGCCAGCGGTCGTGCTGCTCCGCGGTGCCCCAGCGCACGACCGGCGCCTGCGACAGGATGTGGACGCTGAGCGAGACGGCCATGGCCATGTCCGCCGCGCCCAGCTCCTCCATGACCAGCGTCCACGCGCGGTAGCCGATCCCCCCTCCGCCGATCGACTCGGGGAACGGCGCGCCGGTGAGCCCGAGCGCGGCCATCGCATCGAAGAGACCCCGCTCGTAGTGTTCGGCCTCGTCGCGGTCGGCCGCGCCCGGCGCGAGCTCGCGGACCGCGAAGTCGCGCACGGTGTCGCGCAGGAGCCGCTCTTCCTCGGTGAGCGCGCCGTCGAACACGAGCCGGCGCCCCTGCCGTCAGCCCTTCTGCGGGCGCGGGTAGGTGTAGAAGCCCCGGCCGCTCTTCTGCCCGAGGTACCCGGCGTCAACGAGCTGACGGAGGATGGGCGGCGGCGCGAACCGCGACTCGTGGAAGCCCTCGTACAGGACCTCCATCACGTGCAGGCAGACGTCCAGCCCGATGAAATCGGCCAGCTCGAGCGGGCCCATCGGGTGGTTCAGCCCGAGCCGGACGCCGGCGTCGATATCCTCGAGCGTCCCGAGTCCCTCCTCGTAGGCGAGCATCGCCTCCACGAGGAGCGGCATCAGGATCCGGTTCACGATGAAGCCCGGGCGATCCTTGCTGACGATGACCTGCTTGCCGAGCGCAGCGGCAAGCTCGCGGATGTCGGCTTCCGTCCGGTCGGACGTCTCCGCCCCGCGCACGAGCTCGATGAGGGGCATCACCGGCACGGGGCTGAAGAAGTGCATCCCGACGAACTGCGAGCGGCGCGGCGGACGGACGGACGCGGCCAGGCGCGTGATGCTGATCGAGCTGGTGTTGGAGGCCAGGATCGTGTGCTCCGGGGCACGCTGGTCCAGCTCCGCGAAGAGCGAGCGCTTGACGGCCTCGTCCTCGAAGACCGCCTCCACCGCGAGATCGGACTGGGCGACCGCGGCGCCCAGGGCGTCGGCGATCCGGATGCGGCTGAGCGCCGCCGTTCGATCCTCCGCCGTCATGCGCCCCTTCTGGACGGCCCGATCGAGGTTGCCGGCGATCCGCGCCAGCCCCGCCTCCGATCGGGATCGGTCAGGCTCGAAGAGGAACACGTCGTGACCGGTGACCGCGCAGACCTGGGCGATGCCGTGTCCCATCAGCCCCGCGCCGCAGACAAGGACGGTCCTGATGCTCATGGATCGGAAGAGTACTGCACGCCCGGCCCCCGGATGCCGTCATCCTGCGCGTGGCGCCGGCCGCGCCCCTGGATCCCGCGCGTAACCTGAGCGCGGCCCCGCCCTGCGTCTTGCGCGCGGGGCAGCCCTGCCCCGCCTCTCGGTCCACCCGCGTGCGGCCGGCTGGCCGCGCAGGACCGCGGCGCCCCTGCCGGCCGACTGCCAGGCCCTGCCTGCAGCCGACCTCCGGTCAGGCCCCCGGGGCGACGCGCTCCATGATCCGGTCGGCCGCCTCGTAGGGATCCAGCTCGTGACCCGCGACCGCCTGCACCAGGCGATCGACCTCGAGGCCCAGCCGCGGGTCGTGCAGCAGGGCCCGCAGCCGCTCGGTCAGGATCCCGTCGAGCTGCGCAGCCGCGCGTGCCAGGCGGGCCGACTCGAGTGCCCCGCTCGTCCGCGCGGCGAGGCGGTGATCCAGCGCCTCCACGAGCTCGGCGATCCCCTCCCCGGTCGGGGCCGTCACCAGCAGCACCTGCGGCCGCTTCGGTCGGTGCCGACCGTGCGACCAGGTGCGACCAGTCGGCGCGGAGCCAGCCGCAGGACCGGCCGGACCGGCGTCGGAGCCATCGGGTGGCAGCGCCCGCGCTCCGT
>JAKAHX010000030.1:0-6115 GCA_021814735.1 Chloroflexota bacterium
CCGAGCGATCCGACCGTCCCCACGGAGACGATCACGTTGATCGCCACCGCGACGAGCGCCGCCGCGACCGGGATGCGGGTCTCGTGGTCGGCGTAGAAGGCCCGCGCCAGCACCACCACCAGCGAGTCCGCCGCGAGCCCGGCCAGGAAGTAGAGCAGGGCGTCGGCGGTGGCCAGCACGTCCGCCCGGTCGAAGTTGCCGTACCCGAAGAGCAGGTCGATGACCTGGGTGCGGACCACCATCCCGACCGCGGTGAGGAAGAGCATCACGAAGAGGAGCAGGCGCACCGACCGCGTGACCAGGCGCCCGAACGTCGCGTGCTCCCCCGCCGCCAGGGCGGTCGACATGGACGGGAGCAGGACCACGCCGAGCGGCAGCCCGATCACCCCGATGGGGATCTGGTAGGCGGTGAACGCCGCGCTGTACCAGGGCAGCGCCGCCGTGCCCAGCCCGGTCGCCAGGAGCGTGTTGACGATGAACGTGATCTGGGTGGCACCCAGCCCGACCGCGCGCGGCGCGACCAGCCGGATCACCTCGCGCGTCTCCGGATCGTGGACGTCGGCGACGCGCTGGTAGCGGTACCCCATCGCGTCGAGGGGCATGACCTGGACCAGGACGCTGAGCAGGCCGCCCAGGACCACGCCGAGGGCGGCCACGGTCACGCCCATGCTCCCGCCCAGCAGCACGACCGGCACGATGATCGAGAGGTTGTAGAGCAGTGGTGCGAGCGAGGCCGCCACGAACCGGTTGCCCGCGTTCAGGACGCTGGTGGCAACCGCCGAGAGGGCCAGCAGGATCGGCGAGAGCAGCATGATCCGGGAGAGCTGCACGGTCAGGTCCATCTGCTCGCGGGTGAAGTCCTGGGTGATCAGGGGCATGATCCAGGGCGCCAGCACGAAGAAGACGATTCCCATCGCCGCCAGTCCGGCGAGCATCAGGTTGACGATGCTGGAGACCAGCCGCCAGGCCTCCCGGTGCCGCCCCTCGTGGAGCAGCCCGGCGAGCACCGGGATCAGCGCGGAGCTGAGGGCACCGGCGGCCACGAGCTGGAAGATCGCGTCCGGGATGCGGAAGGCGGCAAGGTAGGCGGCCATGTCCCGCCCCGCGCCGAAGACGGCCAGCAGCACCGCGGTGCGCACCCAGCCCAGGACCCGCGACCCCAGGTACGCCCCCGTGACGACCATCCCGGCCCGGGCGAGCGTGCGCGTGCTGACCGTCGCCCCGAACCGCTCGGCGGCCTGCTCGGTCACGGCCGGTCGGTCAGGGCCGGAGCGCGGTGCACGGCGACATCGGCGCGGCCGGCGGCGTCCCCCTGACCGCCACCGGCGGACCGGCCCGAGCGCGGGTGCGCGGCGGCGTACGCGCTGCGGAGGCGCCCCGGCGACACGTGCGTGTAGAGCTGCGTGGTGGCAAGGCTGCTGTGGCCGAGCAACTCCTGCACGACGCGCAGGTCGGCACCACCGTCGAGCAGGTGGCTGGCGAAGGAGTGGCGCAGGGTGTGCGGGCTCACCCCCTCCGGGAGCCCGGCGAGCCGTGCCAGTCGGTCGACCCGGAGGCGCATCCCGCGGACGCCGAGCGGCCCCCCGCGAGCGTTCAGGAAGACCGTGCCCTCGTCCGGCCGGGCCGAACGTGAGCGCAGCACCGGGCGCACCTCGTCGAGGTACCCGGCGAGCGCTTCCACCGCCGGGCGCCCCAGCAGGGAGACGCGTTCCTTGCGTCCCTTGCCCAGCACGCGCACCTCGCCGTGCCGCAGGTCGAGGCTGCCGACGTGGAGCCTTGCCAGCTCGCTGATCCGGAGCCCCGCGGCATAGGCGGTCTCGATGATCGCCCGGTCCCGGACCGCGAGCAGCGCCGCGTCGGCGGTGCGTCGGTCCTCACGACGCCGCCCGGGCGAGCCCGCCCCGGGGACCGCGTGGCGGACGTCGGTAGCGTCCAGCAGCTGTTCGACATCGCCGATCTCGAGCACCTTCGGGAGACGCGTCCCCTGCCGGGGCGTGGCCAGCCCGGCCCACGGATCGCCCTCCACCCAGCCCGCCCGCCGCGCGTGCCGGTAGAAGGACCGGATGGCGCCGAGCCGGCTGCCGACCGAGCGCCGCGCCAGGCGGGTGGTGAGATGCCCCAGGTAGCCGCGGAGCACCGTCCGCGACGGGCGCTCCCAGGCCACGTCACCGTCTCGGCCGGGACGCGACAGCGCCGCCGCCTCCGCCGATGCCAGCCACCCGAAGTAGTCGCGCAGCGCGGCGCGATAGGCCCGGACCGTGTGAGGCGACGCGTCCCGGGCGACGAGCGCCTCCAGGAATGCCGCGAGGGCGTCCTCCGGGCTCACGCGGGGCCGGCGTCGGCTCCGCGCCGGCGGGCGGCACGGCGTGACGTGCCGGCCTGGCGCGAGGCACCCGACGGGCGGGGCCGGGAGGTCCGGGTCGCCGATCCGCGCCCCGCCGGGCGCGTCCTGCGCGGGGCGAGCGCGCCGGGATCCGGTGGCCCGCCGGGCAGGACCAGGCCCGCCAGCTCACCTTCCGGCAGCGGGACCGACGCGCCGCACAGGAGGCAGATGCCACCCTCGGCGCGCCGGGCGACCGGGCCCGCGTCCGCGTCGTGCCGCGCACCGACCGGCTCGAAGTCGGTGGTGAAGTCGCAATGTGGGTAGCGGGAGCAGCCCCAGAAGACCTTCCCGGTCCGCCGGGCCCGCCGCGTCACCAGGTGCCCCTGGCCGCACTTCGGGCAGGGCACCTCGAAGGGCAGCGGCGGCGGGGGCGGTGGGCCCTGGCGCTGGATGTACGTGCACTCGGGGTACCGCGAGCAGCCCACGAACGGCCCGAAGCGCCCCCGCTTCTCCACCAGGGTTCCCTGGCCGCACTCGGGGCATGGCTGGCCGGTGCCCGGCAGGCCGGCCGGGGCCTCCGCGCCTCCCGCCGGGGTTCCCGTGCCGGCCCCGGTCTCCCCGGGGAGCGGCCGGCTCTCCTGGTGCTCCGGGTAGAGGGAGCAGGAGAGGAAGCGCCCGTAGCGCCCCAGCCGGATGACCATGGGATGGCCCAGCGAGCAGACCTCGTCCGATGGCTCGGTGGTGAAGTCACGCCGGCGCAGTTCCTTGCGCTTCGCGTCCACGAGGTCCCGCAGCGGCCCGTAGAACTCGCGGAGCAGCGGCACCCAGGCGCGTTCGCCGCGGGCGATCTCGTCGAGCCGCTCCTCCATGCGGGCGGTGAACTCGGGATCGACGAACTCCCCGAAGTGCTCCACCAGCAGGTCGGTCACGATCTCGCCGATCGGCTCCGGGCGCAGGCGCCGGTCCACCAGGGACACGTAGCCACGGTCCTGGATGGTCGAGATGATCGCCGCGTAGGTGGACGGGCGGCCGATCCCCTTCTCCTCGAGCGCCTTCACCAGGGTCGCCTCGGTGTAGCGGGGCGGCGGCTCGGTGAAGTGCTGGGTGCTCGTCACGTCGGCCACGGACGTCTCGTCTCCCTCGGCGAGCGGTGGCAGCCGGCCTTCGCGTTCCTCGGCGTCGTCGTCGCGGCCCTCGGTGTAGACGCGCGCGAACCCGTCGAACGTCGTGTGGCTGGCGGTGGCCCTCAGGCCGTAGGGGCCGGCCTCGAGGTCCACGCCCGTGGTCTCGATCTCCTTCGACGCCATCTGCGACGCGAGCGCCCGCTGCCAGACGAGCCGGTAGAGCCGGAGCTCGTCGGGCTTCAGGTGGTCAGCGAGGGAGTCCGGGTCGCGCCGGAAGCTGGTCGGCCGGATCGACTCGTGCGCCTCCTGGGCCCCGCGGGTGCGGGTGCGGTAGACGCGCCCGCGCGGCACGACGTACGGCGCCCCGAACCGGTCCCGGATCACCTCCCGCGCCTCGCTCATGGCCACGCTGGCCATGGCGGTCGAGTCGGTGCGCATGTAGGTGATCAGCCCGACCTGTCCCTCGCCGGTCTCCACGCCCTCGTAGAGCCGCTGGGCGATGGACATGGTGCGCTTCGGCGAGAAGCCGAGCTTGCGGCTCGCCTCCTGCTGCAGCGTGCTGGTGGTGAAGGGAGGTGCCGGGTTCGTACGCCGCGTGGTCACCGCCACCTTCGTCACGCGCGGCCGGAGCGCCCTCAGTGCCGCGGCATGCGTCTCCGCCGTGGGTCCGTCGCCGATCTCGAGCTTCGCGCCATCGAAGCGGACCACGTCGGCGCCGAAGCGCTCGCCGTCCCCGGCCTCCAGCACGGCCTCCAGCGTCCAGTACTCGCGCGCGGTGAAGGCTCGGATCTCGCGCTCCCGCTCCACGACCAGCCGGACGGCCACCGACTGGACACGCCCGGCGGACAGTCCGCCGCGCACCTTGCGGGAGAGGAGCGGGCTCAACGTGTAGCCCACCAGCCGGTCCACGATCCGACGGGTCTGCTGCGCGTCGACGAGGTGCACGTCGATCCCGCGCGGGTGCCGGAAGGCCTCCTGGATGGCACCCTGCGTGATCTCGCTGAAGGTGACCCGGCGAGTCTTCTCGGCCGGGACGTGCGCCGCCTCCGCGACGTGCCAGGCGATCGCCTCCCCCTCGCGGTCGAGGTCCGTGGCGAGATAGACCTGGTCGGCCGCCCGCGCCGCCTTGCGGATGTCCTCCACCTGCCGGCGGCGGTCCTCGGAGATCACGTACTCCGGGGCGAAATCGTGTTCCACGTCCACTCCCAGCTTGCCCCGTCCGGGGTTCTCCGGGAGGTCACGGACGTGACCGTAGGAAGCCAGCACGCGGTACTCCGGGCCGAGATACCGCTCGATCGTCTTTGCCTTGGCCGGTGACTCGACCACCACGAGGTTCTTCGTCATCGCGCGGGAGTGTAGCACCCGCCTCCCGGCGCTCCGGCACCCCCGAAGGGCCCGGACGAGCTCGCCCGGCCCCCGCCGGCCGCCCTCGGGCGGGCCGCCGGGGGCCCGCTCAGGTCTCCCGGATCCGCCGCAGGAGGTCCTCGTCCAGCTCCAGTTCCGGCTCCAGCGGTGCCAGCTCGAGGCCCGTGGATCGCACCACCTCGTCCGAGTCGGTGCCCGCGTCCGCGGTCGGCACCTCCAGGAACCGCACCTGCGAGAAGGGAAAGACGAAGAGGTGCTCGGGCCGGTCCGCCCAGACGGGCCGCTTGCCGGCCGTCGTGCGCAGGTTGCTGCACAGGACGCAGGTGTCGCCTGCCGCGGGCAGTGCGGGCAGGTCCACCAGCAGCGGCTGCTCGTTGAGCAGGTGCAGGATCGCGCCGCGGATCACGGGATCACGGGTGGTAGAAGTCGAAGACGACCAGGACATACCCGTTGTCGTCCCACACGCCGATCCCGACCGTGGAGTACTCCGGGTTCTTGAGGTTGACCCAGTGGCCGCCGTCGTACGACTTCTCGGACTGGAAGAAGAGGAGCGAGTTGATGGCCACCTGCCGCGGGTCGCCGGTCTGGCACCCGATGTTCTCGGCCCAGCGGTAACTCGTGTAGCCGGCGCGCGCCAGGCGGTCCCCGGGTGTCCCGTCGAGGAAGTGGCTGCACGCGTCGCGCACGGCCTGGTACCTGGCATAGGGGCGGGACACGTCGGTGGAGATCCCCGCGCTGAGGGTGAGCGGCGCGACGTAGGCGCTGTACTTGCCGGACCCGTACCCGTCGCAGGTGCCGTCCGAGCGGACCCAGCCGCCGGTCCGCGTGCAGTTCAGCAGCTGCAGCGCGTAGCGTTCCACGCTGAGCCAGGGGGCGCTGACCGGGGCACCGGCCGACGGGGACGGCGCCGGGCTGGCCTTGGGGGCCGTGCGGGGAGTGCTGCCCGAGGCGGGCGCAGTGGCCGGCGCGGGCCTCACCGACGGAGCGGGCGCCGTCGTCTTCCGGGCCGACGCGGGCGTCGGGGCCACGACGCGGAAGGAGGCCCGCAGCGTCGCCCCCCCGCCCGGGAGCGCCACCGTTGCCCCGTCAGCCGACGTGGCCGACGACGCCAGTGCGAGGGTGTAGACGTGACCGGCCTCGAGGGCCCGCGCGGGGCTGAAGACCAGCACGGTCCCGTTGTCGACCCAGCTGAACGTCCCGCGCACGGCCGCGCCGGACGCCGCCGCCACGAGGCGGAACGCCGCCTGGCTGGTCGCGGGATCCATCGCCCGGTCGAAGCGGATGCTCACCGACGCATCGGCAG
>JAKAHX010000030.1:6215-9527 GCA_021814735.1 Chloroflexota bacterium
GGACAGCATGTAGACGCTCGCGAGGACGGGTAACGACAGGGCAACCAGGAGGACTGCCCGCAGCGGCCCCGGCCCGGATGACCCGGGGCTGGTGATGCGTGACCCGGCGGAGCGCCCGACCCGCTTCATCCGCCGTGCAGGGTAGCAGACGAACGCAAGCCGGCGCGGCACGAGAAGGGATCGACCCGGTCCGGCACGCGCCGCGGCATCGGTGGTGGTCCCGTCCTGCGGGACCAGCGGGTCCACGGGGATCTGACAGGACCCACCGCGGCATCTCCTGTGGTCCCTGGCCCCGGGTCCACGGGGGTCCCGGCGGGTCGACCGCGGATCGTGGCGGGTCGACCGGACGTCCTCTGGCCCGGGTCTCTGGCGCCGGTTCCAACCGTCCCCGCGACACCGACGACGCGCTGGTCAGGGCCCATCCAGCAACAACGGGCCGGCCGGGAGGTACAGCGGTCCCAGGGTGCGCGCCACGCCGCGCAGCTGGAGCAGCGTCAGGGTGGCCGCCAGTTCGCCGGGGGCCGCCCCGGTGGCGGCGAGCAGTTCGTCCATCGTGGCCGGGCCCCGGGCCAGGAGCCTCGCAACCTCGCGCTCGGCCGCCCCCAGCTCGGGGAGGATCTCCGTCGCAGCACGACGCCAGTCTGCACGGCCCCCGGGCGCCTGACCCACGGCCACGTGGTTCCCGTCCTCACGGCCCCGGGCCGCCTGGCTCGCGGCCGCGCAGCTCCAGCTCGCACGGCCCCCGGCCGTCTGGCTCGCGTCGTCGGCCGCGGCACGCCAGCCCATGGCGTCACACAGCGAAGTCGCATCTCCGAAGGGCCATGCCGACGCCTCATCGAGGAGGGCACGGCACCCTGCGGACCGTTCGGAACCGTCGCTGCCGGGGACCACGAACAGGGGCACTCCCTGTTCGAGCGCGAGGTGCGCGGTGATGAGCGCCCCGCTCCTGGCGGGCGCTTCCACGACCACCACGGCATCCGCGAGAGCGACGATCAGCCGGTTCCGCCTCGGGTACGTCCCCCGCGAGGCATGCGCCTCGGGCGGGAGCTCGCCGATCACCGCACCGCCCTGCCGGATCCGCTCTGCCAGGCCCCGGTGCGCCGCGGGGCCCGGGTGCGCGTGCCCGGAGCCGATGGCCGCGATCGTCTCACCACCGGCCTCGAGCGCGGCGGCGTGCGCCGCGCCGTCGATCCCAAGCGCCAGCCCGGAGACCACCGTCACTCCGCGTGCTGCGAAGCCCGCGCCTGCACGCGCCGCCTGCCAGCGGCCCCCGGGGGAGGCCCGCCGGGTCCCCACGACGGCGACCGCCCGGGGCGCCTCCAGCGCCCGCGCGTCACCCTGGCCGAACAGGACCGGTGGCGGCGAGAGGAGCGTCAGGAGCCGCCGCGGGTAGTCCGGGTCGAGGAGCGTCAGGGTCCACACGGACCGCGCCGCCAGCGCCGAGAGGCGCGCCCCTGGCTCCCGGGCGGCGCGCTCGATCCCCGCGACGGTGGCCGCCGGGATCACGGCCCTCCGGCCACCGGTGGCCTCCCCAAGGACCCGCCCGAGCCGCCCACGGCCAGCGAGCCAGAGGGCGCGCCGGGCACTTCCGTGCGCGGCCACCAACCCCGCGAGGGTCCGCTCTCCGACGCCGTCCACCGTGGCGAGCACGATCCATGCCTGCCGTTCCTCGGCGAGCCCCGATTGCTCGGGCGCGGCACGGCTCGCCCCCGCGACGCCATCCCGGGCCTCCGCCGGGGCGCAGGATGCGGGCCGGTCCGACCGGTTCGCTGGGTTCGCGGGCGTCACGCCGCCGCGGGCCTCGCGCACGACGTGCCGACGAGCACCCGGCGTGGGTCCCAGCGGCCCGAAGGCACCGACGCCCAGCATCGCTCAGGCTGCCAGTCCCGGTCGCACCGAGGCCGATGGGTCCCGCAGGTCCGCGGCGGCGAGCACGTCCCCCGCGTCCACGGCCTCCCGGCCGGCCAGGTCCGCGATGGTCCGGGCCACCCGCAGGATGCGATGGACCCCGCGGGCCGTGAGGCCCCGCCGCGCGGCAACCGCGGCAAGCACGTCTCGCGCCGGGTCTCCGAGGCGGCACACCGCCACCGTCTCGCGACCGCCCAGGCGAGCGTTCAGGCGGCCACCGTTCCTTGCCATCGACCGGGTGCGCGCCTCGGCAATGCGGGCGGCCACCGGCGCACTCGGCTCCGGGTCCGGGCCGAGCAGCAGTTCGGCCGGCCGCACCCGCGGCATCTCGATCCGGAGATCCAGCCGGTCCAGCAGCGGCCCGCTCACCCGGCGGACGTACCGTTCCGGGTCCCCGGGTGCGCACGTGCAGGCGCGGTCAGGGTCGCCGAAGTAGCCGCACCTGCACGGGTTCATGGCCGCCACCAGCTGGACCTGCGCCGGAAACCGCAGAGCTCCCTGCGCCCGCGCGACCACCACGCTCCCCTCCTCCAGCGGCTGGCGCAGCGCCTCGAGGACGTCGCGGTCGAACTCCGCGAGTTCGTCCAGGAAGAGGACCCCTGTGTGGGCCAGGCTGACTTCACCCGGGGCGAGGCGCGGCCCGCCGCCCACGAGCGCGGCATAGGAGGCCGTGTGATGCGGGGCGCGGTACGGTCGACTCCGCTGCAGGCCGTTCCCCGGGCCGAGCAGCCCCGCGACGCTGGCGATCACCGTCACCTCGAGCGCCTCCCGCTCGTCGAGCGCCGGAAGCAGCCCCGGAATCGTCCGGGCCAGGAGTGTCTTGCCTGCGCCGGGCGGGCCCACCAGCAGCAGACTGTGCCCGCCGGCCAGCGCGATCTCCAGGCCCCAGCGGGCGGCCGCCTGGCCCCGGACGTCCGCCAGGTCCGCCGGTGGCCCTGCCTCCACCAGCGCCGCCGCGCCGGCCGGCGGCGCGGCGAGCTCCCCCGAGACCGCGACCGGAGCGGCTCGAGACGCCCTGGCAGCGCGCCGACCGCGCGGCCCTGCCACCAGTCTCGCGGCGTCGTCCAGGCCCCGGAGCGGCACGACCTCGACCCCCGCCACCAGCGCGGCCTCGGCGACGTTGGCCGCGGGCACGCCGACGCGCCGGGCACCCGCCCGCGCCAGCGTGTGCACCATGGGCAGGACGCCCGTCACCGGGTGGACCTCGCCCGAGAGCGACAGCTCGCCAAGCAGCGCCCAGTCGCCACCGGAGGCCGCCACCTGGCCCGAGGCGACCAGGATCCCGACCGCGATCGCGACGTCGTACGCGGCTCCGTGCTTCCGGCGTCCGGCCGGGGCAAGGTTCACCGTGATCCGCTGCGCGGGATAGGCGAACCCGCTGTTCCGGATCGCACCCCGGACCCG
>JAKAHX010000031.1:0-7709 GCA_021814735.1 Chloroflexota bacterium
GAGGGCCTTACGCGGTCGCAGCTTGACTCCGTGGTGGCTCCACGGCACGGGAGATCGGCGCTGCACGCACGAATCCGATGATCGGCCGGTTCGCTGCCCGGCCAAGGATGGCGCCCGCCGCACGTACTGCGCGTCTGGCGTGCAGTAGCTGAACTCCGGCGCGGTCACCAGCTGGAGCTCGGGACCTGTGCAATATCCGACGTCCGGCGCGGTCACCAGCTACAGCTCGGGACCTGCGCGATAGCTGGCGGGTCGGAAGCCCGCCGTCCGCACGGCGCATCAGGCCGCCGTCTGCGAACGTGGACAGCGCCAGCGTGAGCAGCCCTGGGAACGCGGACAGGGCCAGTGCCGGCAAGGGCGGTCCGGGTCTCCGGGCGCGGCGGCGGTGGGGCCCCAGGCAGCGGCAGTGCCAGCGGCGGAACCCCGCGCCAGGGCACTGCCGGCGAGGGTCGCCCCAGGCAGCGGCAGTGTCAGCGCCCGAGCCCCGGGCCGGGACAGGGCAGTGCCAGCGAGGGTCGGCCCACGGCACCAGCGCAGTGCCAGTGCCGGCGGCCCTGGGGGCCCAGGGAGGGACCCCTGTCCACGCGAGAGGGTGCCGGGCCGGCTGCACGCGGCCCGGCCCGGCGCGGCGGTCTGCGGTGGTCTGCGGCGGTCTGCGGCGGTCTGCGGTCTACTGCTCCGCGGCGCTGGCGGGGCGCGTCCCCAGGGTGACCTTGATCGTCAGCTGCTGCCCGTTGCGCAGCACCTGGAGTTCCACGGTTTCACCGGGCGCGTGCGTCACCAGCAGCATGTCGAGCGGATGGGTCGCGTCGACGCGCTGGCCGTCCAGCGCGGTGA
Organism: Chloroflexota bacterium; assembly: GCA_021814735.1. Taxonomy (GTDB): domain Bacteria; phylum Chloroflexota; class Limnocylindria; order Limnocylindrales; family CSP1-4; genus JAJYNJ01. Next base: position 838 of record JAKAHX010000031.1, read on the forward strand.
TGATGTCGCCGGCCTTGAGTCCCGCGGTCGCCGCCGGGCTCCCCGGTTCGACCAGCGGCTGCCCGGAGGTCGCGTCGGCGGGGCCGATGTAGGCGCCGTAGTCGATCGGCGTGTTGAGCTGCTGCTGGACCTGCGGGCTGAGCGAGGTGAAGCGGATGCCGATCCACGGACGGGAGAGCTTCTGGCCGGCCACGGCCTGCGCCATGATCGGCCGCGCGATGTTGATCGGGATCGCGAAGCCGATCCCCTGCGCGGTGGTGGCCGTGGCGGTGTTGATCCCGATGACCTGGCCGGCGGCGTTGACCAGGGCGCCGCCGGAGTTACCCGGGTTGATGGCGGCGTCGGTCTGGATCAGGTTGTGGAGCGTCACCGGCTGGCCGGTCTGGTCGTTGGTGACCGTGATCTGGCGCCCAAGGGCGCTGATGATCCCGGAGGTGACGCTGTTGGTGAACGTGCCCAGCGGGCTGCCGATGGCGATCGCGAGCTGGCCCGGCTGGAGGGACCCGGAGTCACCGATCGGCGCGGCCGGCAGGTTGGTGCCGGGGACCTTGACGATGGCGAGGTCGGTCAGCGTGTCCAGGCCGTAGACGGTGCCGGTGAGCGTCCGGCCGTTCGCCAGCGCGACCTGCACCTGGTTGTTGGTGGCACCGGCCACCACGTGGTGGTTCGTGACGATCCAGCCGTTCGAGTTGTAGATGATCCCGGAGCCCACGCCGGTCGCGGGCAGCGAGAACGGGTCGAGCGAGCTGGTCTGCTGGGTGGTGATGGTGACCACCGCGGGGCTCACGGTCTGGGCCGCCTTCACGATGGCCGACTGCTCGTTGACCGTCACCACCTGCTGGCTGGACGAGCCGGTGGCCCCGGCCCCGGCCGTCACGGAGGCGACGGGGACCGGGCGGTTCAGCGCGCCGGACATGTCGAGCGCCGTGTACGTCCCGGCCGACGCGAGCGCCGCCGCGACGAGGGCGGCCACGACCACCAGCACGGCACCCGAGGTGCGCGCCGGTGCCGGCCGGGGGGCAGCCGGAGGGTACGGCTCGATCCACTGGCTCGGCGTGGCCGCCGCGTTCCAGGCGTCCTGCGACCAGGTGGGTCGCGGTTCCGGCTGGGGGCTGTAATAGGAGATCGTGTCGTCGGGTCGAGGGTCCGTCATGAAGCAGCTGCCTCGGATCGCTTACTGGGAGTGGCCGCGACCGGCCCGATGGCCGGCCCGATCCCCGGCCCGCTCCTGAACGTACCGCCTCACTCTGGCACGGCCGTGTTCACGGGCAGTGCTGCGGGGGGTGAAGATTCCATCACCTCGGGTGCCCGAGGGGTGCGTGGCAGGTGGACCTCCACCAGCGTCCCCTGGCCCTCCCGGCTGGCGATGCTGATGCGGCCCCCGTGCATCTCCACGATGGAACGGGCGATCGCCAGGCCCAGGCCGGAACCGGATGCCCGCACCTCGTTGGCGTGGGATCCACGGTAGAAGCGCTCGAAGACGTGCGGCAGCTCGTCCGGGGCGATGCCGATGCCGGTGTCCCGCACGCTGATCCGGGCTCCCTCGCGCGTGCGCGCGAGCGTCACCGTGACCCGGCCACCGGGCGGCGTGAACTTGACCGCGTTCCCGACCAGGTTGCTCAGGACCTGGCCCAGGCGGGGCGGATCGTGCGGGAAGCGGAACGGGTCGGTCGGGAGTTCGGCGGCGAGGGTCACGCCCTTGCGCTCCGCCGTCGGGCGTGCCTGCTCGATCGCGCTCTGCACCACCACGCGCAGGTCGTCGGGTCGCACGTCCAGGGCCACCAGGCCCGCGTCGAGCTTGGACAGCTCGAGCAGGTTCGAGGCGAGCCAGTCGAGCCGCTCGATCTGGACGCGGCTCGTCTCCAGGAACTCGGCCCGTGTCGCCGGATCGTTCACCGCGCCGTCGCTCAGCAGCTCGTTGTACATGCGCAGCGCGGCGATCGGTGTCCGCAGCTCGTGACTGACGTCCGCCACGAACTCGCGGCTCCGGTCGCGGTCGCGCCGGATGAACGCGATGGAGCGTTCCAGTTCATCGGCCATCCGGTTGAACGTCGTCGCCAGCTCGTTGACCTCGGGCGCGCCACTCGGCGAGGGGGTCACTCGCGCCGTGAAATCGCCGGCCGCGAGCGCGTGTGACGCACGCGTGAGGCGCTGGATCGGCGTGGTGAGCCGATCGGCCACGATGTAGGCGACGATCACCGCCAGGGCGAGTGCCAGAACGGCCACGGCCATGAGCACCCAGAAGAGCGTCTGGAGCGTCTCCGCCCGCAGGGTGTAGGGCGAGGACAGCTCCACCACCACCGTCCGTGCAGGCGCTGTCCCCGAGTACTGCGACCAGTACAGGTCAGTGATCGTGAACGAGTTCGAGTAGCTGCCCGCCTCGCGGGTGAGGCCCTGGCCGGGCGATCCGGTGAGCGGCGCGCGGAGCGTGGCCACGGGCGTGCCGCTGGCCGTGGGCCCGGCGTAGATGCGGACGGTGACGTCGGCCTGGGCAACCACCTGCGCCTCGAGTTCGAGGAACGAGCGCTCGTTCGGCTCGTCGGCGCCCGTCAGGCCCGCGATCACCTGGTCCGAGAGCGAAGGGGGGTTGGTCGGGGCGACGATCGGGACCAGGCCGTTCCGGGAGATGAGGCGAAGCTCCAGCGCCAGGAGCTGTGCCACCGCCGCCTCCCGGGCCTGCAGGTTCTGGGTCTCCTGCTGCGAGAAGTAGGAGTCCAGGAGGCGGGGCAGGACCGCCAGGACCAGGATCAGGGCGAAGGCGACCACCGCCGAGATGACGATGGCCAGCCGCGCCCGGAACGATCTCGGCAGGAACCGCGCGAGACGCATCCCGGCCGCCCGACCGGTCTCAGCGTTCGGCAAAGGCGTATCCGGCACCCCGCACCGTCAGGATGAACGCGGGCGCGAAGGGGTCGTCCTCGAGCTTCTCGCGCAGGTGGCTGACGTGCACGTTGATGGTCTTCTCGTCCTGGTCCAGCGACGACTCGTAGTCGCGGACCAGTTCGAGCAGCTCCCGCCGGGAGTAGACACGTCCGGGCCGCGAGGCCAGGTGGCGCAGGATCTCGAACTCCGTCGCGGTCAGCGAGATGCGCCGGTCGCCGCGCGACACGCGCCGCCGCTCGAGGTCGATCACCAGGTCGCGGAAGCGGATGACGCGTCCACCGGTCGCGTCCGCGAGGTCCCCGTAGGCGCGCCGGAGCAGCGCCTTGATGCGGCTCATCAGCTCGCGGAGGCTGAACGGCTTGGTGAGGTAGTCGTCGGCGCCGAGCTCGAGCCCGATCACCTTGTCCACCTCGTCGTCGCGGGCGGTCAGGAAGAGGACGGGGGCCTTCGAGCCCGAGGCACGCAGACGGCGCAGGACCTCGAACCCGTCGATCCCCGGCAGCCGCACGTCCAGCACCAGCAGGTCCGGCGCCTGCTGGGTGGCGAACTCCAGTCCCTCCTCGCCGCTGCGCGCGACGCGGACGTCGTACCCCTCCTGCTGCAGTGCGTACTCCACGCCGCGGGCCACGGCGAACTCGTCCTCGACGATCAGGATGGTCGCGTTCATCGGCGGGAATCGTACAACCCGGAGGGTCTGCTACCATCCGTGGACGCGACACCGCACGGCAGGCGCTGATATGGCGCGCCCGCCGGACTCATGGGCCACGGTCCGCTGCCCCGACCCGTCGCCCGCCAGCACAAGGACACCACCGTGACTCGACCCGCATTGGCCGCGCACCGGCGCGACATCACCGGCAAGGACGTGGCCAGGCTGCGCCGCCAGGGGATTCTGCCTGCCGTCCTGTACGGTCACGGCGAGGCGTCACAGGCGATCCAGGTGGACGCGAAGGAGTTCGAGGCGATCAGCCGGACCGCCGGGCACCACGCCCTGATCGACCTGCGGATCGATGGCGGCCGGGCCCACCCGGCCGTGATCCACGGGGTCCAGGAGCATCCCATCAAGCGCGTGCCGATCCACGTGGACTTCTACGGGGTCAAGCTGACCGAGGAGATCACGATGGACGTGCCGCTCGAGCCGGTGGGCACCTCCGTGGCGGTCGAGAAGCACAACGGCACCCTGCTCCAGACGGTCGACCATCTGCGCCTGCGCGCGCTGCCGGCCGACATGCCACAGGCGGTGGAGTTCGACATCAGTGTCCTCGACTCGTTCGAGTCGGTGATCCACGTCCGCGACCTGCAGCTGCCGCCCCGGGTGACCCTGCTCACCGACCCGGACGAACCCGTGGCGCACGTGCAGCCGTCTCGCGCCGAGATCGAGCGCGAGGCCGCGGCCGCCACCGAGGGCGCCGCTGCGCCTGCCGAGGCCGCCGCGCCCGCCGAGACGCCAGCCGAGAGCTGATGGGAACCCCCGCGCGCCGCCTCGGGGCGCGGGGCGATGACGGGGCGTGAGGATGGCCTCCTCCCGCCCTGATCCGGGAGGCGATCGGTGTCGCTGCCGGTGAACCCGCCGGTGGAGCCGATGCTCGCCAGGCCGGCCGACGCGATCCCCGAGGGAGATGGCTGGCTCTACGAACCCAAGTGGGACGGGTTCCGCGCGCTCGTCTTCCGCGACGGCGCACGGCTGCTGATCCAGAGCCGCGACCTGCGGCCCCTGGAGCGGTACTTCCCCGAGCTGCGGGAGCCGCTCCTCGCCGCGCTGCCCGAGCGCGCGGTGCTGGACGGCGAGATCGTGATCGCGGGGCCGCACGGCCTCGACTTCGACGCGCTGCTGCTGCGCATCCATCCCGCGGCATCCCGCGTGGCCGCGCTCGCCGCCCGGACGCCCGCCTCGTACGTGGCGTGGGACCTGCTGGCGGTCGGTGACGAGGACCTGCGGTCCAGGCCGTTCGCGGAGCGCCGCGCGCGTCTCGCCGCCGTGCTCGGGAGGGGCCGAGGCCGGAGCGCGGGCTCGGGACCGGCGGATCAGCAGCAGTCGAGTGCCGCGCGTGCCGCCGCCGGCGTGCCCGCGGGCCGTCCCGGCCCCAGCGCGGTGCTGCTGACGCCCGCCACAGACGATCCGCGCGTCGCCGCCGACTGGTTCGCCCGCTTCGAGGGAGCCGGGCTGGATGGTGTCGTGGCCAAGCGAATGGACGGCCCCTACGAGCCGGGGCGCCGCGCGATGGTCAAGATCAAGCACCAGCGCACCGCCGACTGCGCGGTGGCCGGGTTCCGCTGGTACCGTGACGCTCCCGGCGAGCTGGTCGGATCCCTGCTGCTGGGCCTCTACGACGCCGCGGGGACCCTGCATCACGTGGGGGTCACCTCGAGCTTCACCCGGGCGGAGCGCCAGTCGCTGGCGGTGGAACTCGGGCCGCTGCGCGACCGGGCCCTGGACGGGCATCCGTGGGCCGGCTGGAAGGCGATGGAGGACGAGGCGGCGCGGCGGGGGCAGCGGCTCCCGGGCGCCACGAGCCGCTGGAACCGCGGGCGCGACCTGGGCTGGGAGCCACTCCGGGTGGAGCGCGTCTGCGAAGTGGCCTACGACCACCTGCAGGGCAACCGGTTCCGGCACGCGACGACGTTCCTGCGCTGGCGCCCCGACCGGCTGCCGGCACAGTGTCGCTACGACCAGCTGGAGTCGACGCCGCCGTACGAGCTGTCGGAGGTCTTCGGGACGGGCCAGGAAGCGCCATCCGACCCTGGTCCATCCCCGCAGTGACCGGACCCCGGTGCCGTCATTGGACACTCGGCGCCGTGACCGTGACCGTGACCGTGACCGTGACCGTGGCCGTCGCGGGGACGCGGTCGGCCGATCCCCACTAGGATGGTCCGGCCATGCCCACGTTCGTGCGTCCCATGCCCGGCCGTCCGCGCCTCCTGATCGCTGGCATCGCCGCCGTCGTGATCGTCGTGGCCGTCGTGGCCGGCGGCGTGGCGCTCGGCGTGGCCAGCTCGCCGCCGCCCGTGACGGGCGTCCAGCTCGACCGCGCCGTCCCCCCGGTCTCGCTGGTGAACGCCGACGGCCAGGCCACCTCGCTCGCGTCGTTGCGCGGCCGGTACGTCGTGCTGGCGCCGTTCCTCACGCTCTGCCACGAGGTGTGCCCCATCACGACGGGCGCCTTCCTGGAGATGGAGCAGGCGGTCGCGAAGGCCGGGCTCTCGGACCGCGTGGCCTTCGTGGAGGTCACGGTCGATCCCGGGCGTGACTCGCCGGCTCGGCTGCGCGCGTACGCGCAGCTGACGGGCGTCGACTGGACGCTGCTCACCGGGACGCCCGCGAACATCGCGGCGTTCTGGGCGTTCTTCGGGGTGGACTACCAGGTGGAGCCCATCGGGTCGCCCGCGCCGATCGATTGGTGGACGCACCAACCCGAGACGTACGACGTGGGGCACAGCGACGGCTTGTTCTTCCTTGACGCGCAGGGCCACGAGCGGATCGCCGTCGTCGGCATCCCCGACGTGGGCGGCTCCCTCGACCCGACCCTGACATCCATGCTCGATGCGCAGGGGCTCCAGAACCTGCACGACCCGCAGGCGGCCTGGACCATCCCGCAGGCGCTGGACGACCTGGGCAACCTGGTCGGCCGGCGGATCGCGCCCGCCGGTTCCTGAGACGGGCGCGCGACGCTTCGCAGGCCCGGCGCAACGCCGCCCCGTCGCACCCGCTCGTGCCCCGACACGGGCCCCGAGGCAGGGGCCCGTCGCGTGGGCTCCCGTCGCGTTCGGGCCGCCGCCCCGTTGGCTCCCGTCGCGTTCGGTCCGCCGCCACCTCGGCTCGAGGGCTCGGCCCCGTCACGATCCCTGGTCGCGGGCCTGCCAGGGATCGTAGTCGGGATCCAGCGGCTCCTGCGGCGGGCGCAGCGCCTCGGGCACGTGCCGCAGGTTCACCCGGATCCGCGTCCACGTCGTGTAGCGGCCCCGCATGGCGTCCACCAGCACGTCGTCCACCT
>JAKAHX010000031.1:7809-9510 GCA_021814735.1 Chloroflexota bacterium
TCGTAGTCGGGATCCAGCGGCTCCTGCGGCGGGCGCAGCGCCTCGGGCACGTGCCGCAGGTTCACCCGGATCCGCGTCCACGTCGTGTAGCGGCCCCGCATGGCGTCCACCAGCACGTCGTCCACCTGCAGGTATCGTGCCGCCTCCGGGTGCCGATCGCGCCAGCGGGCCAGCCCGGCAAGCGCGTCGTCCTTCGCCGCGGCGCGCGCGATCTCGACCAGGGGCATGGTCATCCGCCGCCGGGACGGCATCACCCGGGGCGGCTCGTCGGCCGGCTTCGGGTAGTGCGGCGGCCAGGGTGCCTCGCCCAGCCCTTCGGCCTCCTGGCGCGCAGACAAGTCGAGCAGCCCGTCCAGCGAACCCGCAGCCTCGTCGATCCCCGCCGCCGGATCGCCGATGCGGGCGAACCGCTCCGGGACGGAGGCCAGGGTGAACGCCGCCGCGTCGACGGTGGCGACCTCGTCCCAGGCCAGGGGCGTCGAGACCCGCGCGTCGGCCGTGGGCCGCACCGAGTACGCCGACGCGACGGTGCGGTCCTTGGCGTTCTGGTTGTAGTCGATGAAGACGCCGTGCCGTTCCTCCTTCCACCAGCGGCTGGTGGCGATCTCCGGGGCGCGCCGCTCCACCTCGCGGGCCAGGGCGAGCGCCGCCCGACGGACCTCGGTGAACTCCCAGCGAGGCAGGATCCGCACGTTGACGTGGATCCCCCGCGATCCGGACGTCTTGGGCCAGCCGACCAGCCCGTGGTCGGCCAGCACGTCGCGGACCACCAGCGCCACCCGCCGGACGTCGTCCCACGGCACGCCCGGCCCGGGATCCAGGTCCACCCGAAGCTCGTCCGGGTGGTCGAGATCCTCGGCGCGCACCGGGTGCGGGTTGAGGTCGATGCATCCGAGGTTGACGACCCAGCAGAGCTGGGCGGCGTCCCGCACCACGATCTCGCTGGCGGTCCTCCCCGACGGAAAGGCCAGCTCCACCGTGTCCACCCAGGCCGGGCGGGCTCTTGGCGCACGCTTCTGGAAGAAGAACTCGCCGTCGGCGCCGTTCACGTAGCGCTTCAGGGCCATGGGCCGGCCGCCCGCCCCGCGCAGCGCGCCATCGGCCACCGCGAGGTAGTAGCGGACCAGGTCGAGCTTGGTGAAACCGGGTCCAGGGAAGAAGACCTTGTCGGGATTGGAGATGGCCACCCGGCGGCCGCCGACCTCCAGGACCTCGTGGCGGGTGGGCACGGCGGGGACTCAGAACCCCGAGATGCGCTCGGGAGCGATCCGGATCGGCACGGAGTAGTCGTCGGCGAGCTCGCGGAACTTCCCGCTGAAGGAGGCGATCATGCGCTCGCGGTACTTCTCGAGGTAGGTGGGGTTCTCGTCCAGCCGCGGGGCGGCGTCGTCCACCCGCGCGGTGCCCACGACCACGACCACGTCGTCGCCGTGCGCGTCGGTGTCCAGGTGAAGCGAGACGCGCGGGTTCGCCGCGATGTTGCGGAGCTTGCCCGTCGCCGGCTGGCTGTACAGCAGGATCGAGGTGCCGTCCCAGGTGAACCAGACGGGGACCGGGACCGGCGTTCCGTCCGGCCGCACGGTCACCAGCCAGCCGATCTCGTCCTCGCGCAGCCGCCGGTCGGCACGGGCCCCGAACTCGGTTTCCAGGTCGAGCATCTGCCCCCTCCTCGTGCTGCCGATTCTCGCCGGTGACCCTCTT
>JAKAHX010000032.1 GCA_021814735.1 Chloroflexota bacterium
TACCCCACCTCGCGGACGGCCGACCGCGCCCGGTACGTGACCACGTTGCAGACCATCCCCGTGTGCTCGGGTCCGTACCGCTCGTAGACGTAGCGGATCACCTCCTCGCGCCGCGACGACGCGAAGTCGATGTCCACGTCCGGGTAGCTCGTCCGCCCCTCGTTGATGAAGCGCTCGAACAGGAGGTTGTGCCGGATCGGGTCGACCCGCGTGATCCCGAGCACGTAGGCCACGATCGAATCGCCCGCGCTCCCCCTCCCCTGCGCCGGGATGCCTCGGCTCCGAGCGAACTGCATCAGGTCCCAGCAGATCAGGAAGAACTCGGCCAGGCCCGTTCGCTCGATCACGTCGAGCTCGTGCGCGAGCTGCGATAGCACGCGCGGGGTGAGCGGGTGGTATCGCCGTCGCGCGCCCTCGTGGCAGAGCGTCTCGAGCCGGCTGATCGGCGTCTCCCCCTTCGGGACCTCGAAGCCCGGGAACCGGTACCGCTCGAACCCGAGGTCGATCCGACAGGACCGGGCCAGCTCGGCAGCGTTGGCCATTCCCTCTACCCACGCCCGGCGGACGGCTGGGTCGGCGGCGACATCTCCCGGCGGCAGCCCGAGCAGGTCCTCGGCCGACTTCAGGTGGTACTCGCCGTTGGGGCGCCGGAGGTGCTCACTCCGGTCGAGCGTCAGGCCGTGGCGGATGGCGACCATCACGTCCTGCAGCTCGCGATCCTCGGAGAGCGCATAGTGCACGTCGTTTGTGACCACGACCGGGAGCCCGAGTTCGTCCGCCAGCCGCACCGTCTCGGCCACGAGCCGGTCGTCGTCGGGGAGCAGGTGGTGCTGGAGCTCGAGCACGAACCCGCCGATGGGCCCGCCCCGGGCGTGGTGTCCACGCGGTCGGCCACCTGGCGCGAACGGGGACCTGCCGGCCAATCGCCCATCATCGGCAAAGGGCATCTCGCCGGTCGGCACGCCGCCGGCAGATCCCCTGCCGCTGGCAGATCGCCCGCCAACAGATCGCCCCTCGCCGGTCGGCCCGCCGCCGGCAGATCGCCCGCCACCGGCGAACAGCGCCCCTCCGAATATCCGCGCATACCGCGCGGCCGCCAGGGCGGCGCCCTCCCGATCCCCGGCCAGCAGACGCCGCGCGATCTCGCCGTGCCGACACCCGGAGAGCGCCACGAGCCCCTCCGTGTGCTGTTCCAGCAGCTCGTGGGTGAACCTCGGCACGCCCTTGGTGCCCGCCAGGTTGGCCGTGCTGACCAGCCGCGAGAGGCTCCGGTACCCGGACTGATCACGGGCGAGCAGGACGAGGTGCGGCCCGCGTTGACCGTCGCCGATTCCCCGGAGATCCTCGCGCACGGGAGCCCGGTGACCCGGCAGCCGGAGACGCTCCGCCCGCGGACGGCTGGGCCGGCCCGCCTCGGGCCGACCGACCGACCCGGGGCGCCCCGGCAGCTCGATCTGGTCGGCCGACGCGATCCACTCCGGCGATGTCGTCCCCGTCCGGCCGCGACCCCGGGCTGGGCGACGGGCAGGCACCACGATTCCCTCGGGGTCGGGAACCGCCGCGTCGAGCAGCTCGATCTCCACGCCCACGACGGGATGGATCCCCGCCGCACGGGCGGCGGTGACGAACCGGACGGCACCGTACAGGCCCTGGTGATCCGTGATCGCGAGCGCCTCCAGCCCGAGCTCGACCGCCCGTTCGACCAGGTCGTCGGCGGAGGAGGCCCCGTCGAGAAACGAGAACTCGCTGTGGCAGTGGAGCTCGGCGTAACGCGGCATCCCATCTCTCCGGACGCCAAAGTATAGAACAGACGTTCTATACCGTCGAGCTGCCGCCGGTGCCGAAGGTGCCGACCGGAATGCGGCCTTCGCGCCACGACCGGCCTGCGGCAGTCACGCCACGGGCTGGTCCGCGGGCGTCGCGCTCGGTGCCCCTCTGCCAGGAACCCGCCCGCGATCACCACGGCGGGCGCGGAGCCCCCGGATCAGGGCGCGCTGCGCAGCGCGGAGAGCAGGAGCAGCAGCAGGACTGCCGCCACCACCGCGTAGATCACCAGGCGGGTCACCGAGAGCGTCCGCGGCACCGACCCGGCCTTGCGGCGAGCCCTCGTCCGGGTCGCTCGCGCCCGTGGCGCGCCGTACTCGGTGAAGCCGCGCAGCGTGTTGGGCACCGCCTCGTCACGGAGGGTGTTCGGACGGACATCGGTGCGGGGGAACGAGCCCCCGACCATGCGACCGGATTGCATCCGATGGCCTCCCGGCCGTGACCCGCCCCCGGCATCCGTGCCGGAGCGGCGTCGTACGACCATCGCCAGCGTGCCCCAACCCACGCGTCCTGGCAATGGGCGTGCGGCACGTCGCGCGAGGGAAGACCGGCCACGCGCGAGCGGCCGGGGAATGCCTCGGGTGACCGCCCAGAGACCGGGAGGCAATCCGGCCGGCCACGCGCGAGCGGCCGGGGCCGGGGCCAAGGTGAGCGTCGGTCCGACCGGCCGCGATCCAGCGGCCGGGTCAGCAGCGGTCGCTCGGTCAGTCGAGGATCAGGCGGGCGCGCTGGAACCGCGCCATCGCCGCTGCCAGCAGGAGCAGGTCGACCACCAGCAGCAGCACGGCCGCCCCGAGCGCGATGGTCCCCCAGTCGAGTGCGTTCAGCGTGGCCACCACCTGGCGCCGCGTGTCGATCGGCAGCGCCTGCAGCAGCAGCACCGGGACGAGCACGACCGCGAAGATCGCCAGGTTCATGTTCTGTGCCGCCTGGCGGACCGTCGGCGCCCGCAGCGCCACGAGCGCACCGCCGCATGCGACGAGCCCGGCGCCGAGCAGCCCGAACCCGCCGAGCAGCAGCACCGCCTCCGGCCGGTAGAGCAGGATGCCGCGACCCGCATTGGCGAGGTTCACCGTGACGAGCCCGACGAGCGCGCTGACGACCATGAAGCCCCAGCCGTAGGCGATGGCGGCCACGACCTTGCCAAGCAGGATCGCGCGGTCGGAGAGCCGGCTCGCGAGGAGCGTCTCCAGGGTGTGCCGCTCGCGCTCGCCCGCGATCCCGTCGGCCACCATGCCGCTCGCGAGGAGCAGCGGGACCCACGCGAACGGCAGCACGGCGGCCGGCTGCCGGACCAGGTCCGGGCCGATCTGGAGCGGCAGGAAGACGCCGAAGACCAGGAAGGAGAAGATCAGCCCCCGCAGCGATCGGCGCAGCGTGCCGGACTGCAGGAACATCTCGCGGAGATCCTTCCACGTGATCGTCAGCACGTCCTCCACCAGGCCGCGGAGTCCACCGTCCGACGCGCCCGGGTCGCGCCGGGGGTCGTCGGGACCACGCCGCGGGTCGTCCGGACCCCGGTCGCGCAGGTCCGGCTCCCGCGCGCTCCGATCGCGAACAGCCGCGCTCATGGCTCGGCCCCCATGAGCGCCATGAACGCCTCCTCGAGGTCCGCCCCGCCCTTGCGTACCTCGTCGATGGCCACGCCCTCCCGCACGAGCAGCGCGACGAGGGGCGCCGTGTCCTGGCCGTCGCGCACGCGGAGCTCCAGCCGGCCGTCGGCCAGTGTGGCCGACTCGACGGGAGGCTGCGCCTCCACCAGGCTGACGATCCGGGCGTCGATCCCGCGCCCGGTGACCTCCATCCGATCGCGTCGCGCCCGCGCTCGAAGGTCGTCGGGTCGTCCCACCGCGAGCAGGCGACCCGAGCGGATCACGCCGACCTGGTCGCAGAGCTTCTCCGCCTCCGCCAGGTTGTGCGTGGTCAGGAAGACGGTGACGCCCTCGCGCCGCGCGAGGGCGGTCAGGTCGTCTCGCAGGGCTGCCGCGGCGACTGGGTCCAGGCCGGCCGTCGGCTCGTCGAGGAAGACCAGCTCGGGATGATGCAGGAGCGTGCGCGCGACCGCGAGTTTCTGCTTCATGCCGCGGCTCCAGGCGCCGACGATCTCGTGCCGCCGATCCCACAGGCCCAGCCCGGTGAGCAGCTCGCGAACACGGGCTCGCCGCTCGCCAGAGGGGAGATGCCAGACCCGGGCGTAGAACTCCAGGTTGTCCTGGGCGCTCATGCGCTCGTACAGCCCGGCGTGCTCGAGCAGGGCACCGCAGCGCTCACGAACCGCGGCCGCCTCGGATCGGACATCCAGCCCGAGCACCGTTGCGTCGCCGCGGGTCGGCTCGAGGAGGCCAAGGAGGAGCCGGATGGTGGTCGTCTTGCCGGACCCGTTGGGGCCGAGGAACCCGAAGATGGCCCCGGCAGGGACCTCGAGCGAGAGACCATCCACCGCGTGCAGCGAGCCGAAGTCACGGGTCAGGTCGGCGGTCCGGATCGCGCACTCAGTCAACCGGTCGGTGCCTCCACGGGTTCCCTGGGCTGCGGGTGCGGTGTCCCGGGGTCGCGAGCGCGATTGTAGGCGCGACGCTCCGTGTGGGCGCGACGCCTCGCCCTGCCCTCCGAGAGGTATCCTCCGGCCATGCGACCGACCACCCGTGACTTCGTCGGCATCGGCATCTTCGTCCTGATCCTCGTCGTGCTGCTGGTCGTCTTCGTGGCGGCCGCCTTGCCACCGGGACACCCCTGATGCGCGCGCGCCTCGCCGCGTGCGCGGCGCTCGCCCTGGTCCTCGGGGCGTGCACCGCCGGCGGCGCGGCGACCCCTCCTGGCAGTCCCCCGGCGAGCGGCGCGGCGACCCCGCAGGCTTCGGCGGCCGTGCCACCGCCGGCTTCGCCCGTTGCGTCGGCACCGGCCTCGCCAGCGCCGACGGCCGTCACGTCATGGGGCCCGATCCTGGATCGCGTCCCGGCGTCCTTCCCCCGCTACCCCGGCGCGGCGGACGCGAACGGGGCGACCAGCGACACCGTGACGCAGTCGATCTCCACGAGCGCGTCGGTGTCCACGGTCAGTGGCTGGTACACGGGCGCGCTGGCGTCGCTGGGCTACAAGCAGACGAGCATCAGCAACCCGGCGGAGGACGGTTCGGTGGTGGCCGAGTTCGACGGTGGCAGCCTCGCGGCGGGCTGTCGCGCGCAGCTCACATATCGGCCCATGGGCGCGCTGACCTTCGTCTTCGTGCTGGTGGGGGCAGCCTGCCCCTCCGACTGACCGACGCCAGACGGCGGGATGTGGCCGGTCCCCGGGCCACACTCGGTCGTGGGGCGAGGCCCGGCCGCGGGACGCCACCGGGCCAGGTCGCTGATCGGCGGGCCGGGCCCGGTCGGGACGGCCCGGCGACTTCGCCGTTGTCCGCGAGCCAGGTCATCCCAGTCGGGACCGCGCGGCGATTTCGTCGTTGTTCGCGCGCCGGACGTCACACGGGCGGCGGCCGCTTCGTCATCTGGGTACCACCATCTCCCCACTGGTGCGGCCGTGGTCGGTCCGGGTTCTCCTCCTCCCCGGCTCCCAAGCGGCGCTCGATCTCGACCCCGGTCCGACGGCCGGGGTCGAGTCGTCTCTCGGTCGGTCGTTCATCTCCGTCAGTCGTACAGGCGCTCCAGGTGCCAGCTGCCGTCGACGCCGTCCCGGTAGACGAGCGCGAGCAGCCGACGGCCGACCACCTTGTAGTAGTCGCGGCGGATCGGCCTCCGCCACCACGCCTCCTCCACCCGCCAGCGGTTGCAGATCTCGACCGGCTCCCGCCGGCCGTTCCAGGTGAACGCGGTCATCTGCCCCCGTTCGTCGAGCTCAACGTCGATCGACGGATGCTCCTCGAATCGGCGTGTCATGCGCGCGTCCCCGGCGGCGCCGGGTGTGCCGCCGACGGCGGGCCGGGCGCCCTGGGCAGGGAACCGGCGGTCGCCGCCTCCGACCAGCCGATCCGGGCCTCGGGCAGCCTCGCCTCGGGATCGCGCAGGAACGCACGCAGGACGCGCCCCTCGCCGAACCGGACCACGAGATCGGCGAGCTGCCACTCGAGGTGGCCGGCGCGGGCGGCCTGGGGCTCGAAGAGCCCGAGCTGACGGCCCGGATCGGGGACCACGCCGTCCAGCTCGAGGGAGAGGCGCTCCACGGGACCACCCGGAGGGTCCGCCTCGAGGCGTGACAGGAGCAGCCGCTCGACCGCCCCGGGCATCGCCGTGGGGCCGGGCAGCGCCTGCTCGACGAGGTGCGTGGCTGCGGATGCGGCGGCGCGCGCCGTGGAACCCGCATCGTCGGAACCGGCATGGCTCGATGGTGTGGCACGCGGCCGGGAACCGGCGTGCCCCGCGGGACCGATGGGGGCCCCTGTCGCGACCCGGGCCGCAGCGCCGGCGTGGGACGATGGTTCGACACGATCCGCGGCACGCCCGAGCACCGCCTCGAGGCGGACGCGGGTCGCACCGGCACCGCGTGCGGCCAGCTGCCCGCACAGCGCCTCGGCCAGCCGATGGAGCACGAAGCGGAGCGGCTCGAGCGACTCGACCGGCGGGTCTATCTCGGCCTCGGCCCGCAGCCGCTCGGCCGGTTTCCGGGGCACGATCCTCCGCCCATCCCGGCCATTCGCCAGGTCGTGGAGGAAGCCGCCCTCGGCACCGAACCGCGCGAGCACCGCTGCCCTGGGGAGCGTGGCGAACGTCCCGATCTGCCGCACGCCCAGCACGCGGAGACGCTCCTGCACCCCGGCCGTGGCGGGGAGGAGCGTCACCGGCAGCGGCGCGAGGAAGGCGGCCTCTGCCCCGGCGCCGTCTCCCGGCACGGAGCGCCACGTGACATCCGTCCCGGGCAGCCGCTCCCGCGCGATGACCGCCGCGACGATCGCTCCGAACCGGGTGCCGGCGATCCCCGCGCGGATGGGCCCCGGGACGTGGGGGGCGAGCGCCGCCGCGATCCGCCCGAGCAGGACCGGTTCCTCGCCCCACAGGCGCTCCAGCCCGTCGATCCCCAGGAACGCGCCACCGAACCCGTCGCCCGCTGGATCCGCCTCCCCCTCGACGTACGGCGCGAACGCGGACAGCGCGTCCAGGGCCGCCTCGGCGGCGGCCCGGTATCGATCCGGGTCGGGGGCGAGGAACTCGGCATCAGGCGCGAGCGCGTGAGCGGCCGCGAGGCTCATCCCCCGCCGCACGCCCTGGCGGCGCGCCGCGAGGCTGCAGTCCAGGACCCGGCCGGGATCCCACGGGTGACCGCCCAGGACGACCTGGTCGGGAAGCGGGCGGGACTCCCGCTCGAGCCGCAGCGGCAGATGGGGCCAGCCGAGATGGAGCAATCGCATGGGTCGTACCGACGATGGTGCACTCCGATGACGGGACAGCGGGGATCCCCGCAGGCGGCGCGGAGGAGGATCCCGGAGGCCGGACCGCCGTGCGGGATCCGCGGCGGACCGGCCGAACCCCGGGCGCCGGCCCAACCCCGGGTGGCAGAGCCCGAGGAGCCGGTGGATGCGCGGGCGGCGGCGTCGCAGGCCATGCCACGTGCGCCGGTGGCCCGGCATCCCCCACCCCTCTGGCGTGCGCGGGCCACCTGGGCGCCGCCGACGGGACCCCGGGGCCAGGGGCCGCCTCCGGTTCCGGCGAACGGTGCACACCGCGATCCAAGTTCCCCTCGTCCGCGTACCGGATCTCGAGGTCCGCCCGACGACCCGGCGGCCCGAACCGGTTCTTCACGACGGTCACCTGCGTCCACTGGCCGACCACGTCTCGCCCGGATCGGATCCACGCCCGGCGTTCGAGCTCCAGGCCCACGCCCGCCGTCTCGGCGAGCGTTCCCTGCAGGGTGGGTGCAAGGTCCACCGGCTCGATCACCACCAGACTGGCGCCGGCCTGCCGAGCGCGTGCCGCCAGCCGCCGGAGCAGCGCATCCCGGTCCAGCGGCATCCGCTCGGGCAGATCGGCCACCAGCAGCTCGATCGTGCGCCCGCCCAGCAGGGCCCCGGCCAGCCGGAGGCCCTCGGTCGCCTCGGGCGCCCGGAGCACCAGCAGCCAGGCCAGGTCCACGCCGCGGGCCACCGCCTCGAGCGGGTCGAAGGCACGGGAGAGGTCCAGCCAGGCGACGATCGCGCCGCGCGCCTGTGCCTCCGCGACGAGCCGGAGAGCCAGCGTGGTCTTGCCGCTCGACGCATCCCCGCGGAGCGTCACCTGGGCTCTGCGCACGAGCCCGCCGGGACCCAGGATGGCATCGAGTGCGGGGAAGCCCGTGGGCACGATGCGGTCGTCGGCGGGGGCGAGAGGGTCCGGGGAGGCGTCCGTGATCACGAGCGGAACCGGTGCGAGGGCACCCTCGACCGGCAGCCGCACGGGCCGGCCATCACCGAGCCGGATCGACGCACTGCCCCAGCGCGCCTCGAGACGCGCGAGCGCTGTGGCCAGAGGTTCGATCGGGCGGTCCATCACCCGAACAATGATAGAACGGATGTTCTATATGTCAATGGGATCGGGCATCGGATTCGGTCGCGGGCAACCGAGGATCGTGGCCTCGAAGCCGCGGTCAGGCCCTGGGTGCGCCCCGTCCCTCGAAGCCTCGGTCAGGCCCTGGCCCAGGTGGATCGGCGACCAGGATCGTTCGGGCGCACGCTGGCGCCGTAGATCGACGACAGCTGCTCCACGTCGGCGAGCAGCTGCTGCCCCGCCGCCCAGTCGCCGGGTCGCGCCGTCTCGAGCCGATGCATCTCGACCGTGAGCCACCTGCTGAGATGGGGGTTCATCTCCCGGAGTGGTCGCGCGCACTGGTACCGATCGCACAGGTCGGCCACGAATGCCGCGTACAGCGTCAGCGGCGGCACCCCGGCGATGCGCGCCTCCGCCCCCGGCGCGAAGTCGATCGGCACCATCAGCCTCGCGAAGAAGGCGGCGACCTGGGGCGCCATCGGGTCGACGTCCTGGCTGTGCCCGCTCCAGCGCAGGATCGGCGCCGGCGAGTCGAGGATCACGAGCGTGGCGTCGGGCCCCATCGGCACTGCCCGGATGACACCGCCGAAGGTCAGGAACGCGTTCTGCACCTCGAGCCGGTCGATGACGTGCACGTGACCCCAGGCGACGTGCGGCTCCCCGCGGAGTGCGCGGGAGCGCTGGTACTCGACCAGCTGCCCCTTGCCGCCGACGGTGACGTACCACGTCATCCGCTCCGGGTCGAAGTGGGCGAGCGTGGGCTTGTCGCGAAGGGCCACCACCAGGTGCGAGCCGGCCGGGGCCGCCGAATCCCCGGCCCGTTCGTCGTGGACGAGCACGAAGCCAAGGCGCTCGATCATGGCCGTCGCGCGTTCGACGGGGAGAAGGCGGAGATCTTCGTCGCGGGATGATTCCATGCAGTCACCGGTGCGGGACGCCTGGGGAGACGCCCGGCCACGATACTGCCGTGCGGGCCGACCTGCTACACTCCCATCCGCCCTGAGGGGCGCGTGCCTTCGGCATGTTCTCGGTGGGGATGTAGCTCAGCTGGGAGAGCACCGCGTTCGCATCGCGGGGGTCAGGGGTTCGAGTCCCCTCATCTCCACCACTTCCCCCTCACCGGTTCGGTTACCCCCGCTGGCTCGGCCGCGCTCGGCGTCGTGCGCCGGTGCGCGCCCTCCTGTTCGGCGCGCTCGAACCCCGCCGCTGGTCGATCCCGGGGCGGTGAC
>JAKAHX010000033.1 GCA_021814735.1 Chloroflexota bacterium
CCGAGCAGCAGGGCCGGCTGGCCAGGGCGGAGGAGGCGGCGCGCGCGGCAGCCGGGCGGCTGGAGGCGGCGTCCAGCCGCCAGGCGGAGGCGGTGGCCCGCGAGGCGGAGGCGGACCGCGGCGAGGCCGAGGCGCGCGAGGCGCTGGACGCGCTGGAGCGGCACTGGCAGGGACTCCGGGCAGCGGCGGAGTCGTCGTCGGCGCGCCTCGACGCGGTGCGGTCCCGCATCGCTGCACTGGACGCGCTGCTGAGCGCCGAGGAGGGCGTCTCCATCACGCAGGCGGCACGCCGCCGCGGCGGTGCGCGCGTGGCGGAGGGCCTGGACGTGGACCCCGGGCTGAGGCGCGCGGTGGAGGCGGCGCTGGGCGACGCGGTCCGCGCGGCGGCACTCGTGCGCGACCGCGTGCCCGGGCTGCGGGGTGAGCGCGGCCTGGTGGTGCTTGCGGACGCGACCGTCCCCCGGGTGCCGGAGCGCGACGTGGAGCGTGCCCGCGAGGCAGCGGCCGCGGCTGGTGGCGGGGCGCTGGTGGACGCGGTGCGACGAGACCCGGGAGGCGTCGCGACCCGACTGCTGGCGACGTCCCTCTGGGTGCCGACACTGGAGGACGCACTGCGGATCAGCGCGGTGCTGCCCGCGGGCTGGTCGGTGGCGACGCGCGACGGCGACCTGGCCACCGCCTCCGGCATGGTCACGGTGGGTGGCGGTGGCGCGCTGCTCGACCGCAGGGCGGAGCGGGCGGCGCTCGACCGGGAGCTGGCCGAGCTGGCTGCCTCGGAAGCCGAGGCGCGGAACGCGCGCGAGGCGGGCGATCGCGAGCGGGCGGAGGGGCGTGCCAAGGCGGACGAGGCGCGCCGCGCCGCGGAACAGGCGCGGCGGGAGCGACGGGCGGCCGACGAGGCGGAGCGAGCCGCGGGGCGCGTGGCGGAGGCGGCGGCACGCGAACTCGCCTGGGAGCGCGCCCAGGCAGAGCGGCTCGGGGTGGAAGCGTCGCGGGCGGCGGCCGCACTGCAGGCCGCCGAGGCAGAGGCCGCCGCCGCGGGAGCACGCACCGCCGGGGGCCTGGACGGCGGCCCCGATTCGGCGGCCGTGGCCACCTGGGAGCAGCGGGTCGCCGAGCTCCGCCGCCGGCGGGACCGGCTCGCGGCCGCCGCCCAGGAGCGCGCCGCCGAGCGTCGGATCGCGGAGGATGCGCGCAGCCGGGCTGAGGCGGCCATTGCGCTCGACGAGGTGCGGCTCGCGGCACTGGCCGGGGAAGCGGCGCAGCTCGCGGCGGCACTGGAGCAGGCGGAGACGGAGCGTTCCCGGGCGACCACGGAGACGGCCGACCTTGCCGAGCGCGAGCGCGAGGTGCGCCGCCGGCTCGAGGCGGTCCTCGCGGCGGGGGGCGGCGAGCGCGACGAGCTGGGACGCACCGAGCGGGCCATGGCCGCCCATCGCGCGCGCCTGCGCGAACTGGACGAGCGCGTCCGCGAGGCCGAGGTCGCCGACCTCCAGGCCCGCCTGGCGCGCGAGACGATGCGCGAGCAGGTCCTCGTCGAACTGGCGTCCCTGGGGCCGGCGGGGCTGCGCGCGCTCGCGTCCGTGATCGCCGACGAGGTGGCGGAGGGCTGGGGCGAGCGGGACGCGGCACCGGTTGGGGAGGACGAGGTCGCGGACCCGGCGCGCGCCCTGGAGGAGGCGCTCGACGCGGCGGCCGGCCGCTGGGACCGTGAACCCGCTCCCGCGGACGCGCCATCCGCCGCCCGTCTCGCCCTGCTCCGGCGCCGCTTCCACGAACTGGGATCCGGCAACCCGCTGGCCGAGGAGGAGTACGACCAGGTGCGCGCACGCCTGGACCAGCTGGAGGCCCAGCGCGAGGACCTCGAGCGGGCGATCCGCGCCACCCGCGATCTCATCTCGGAACTGGACCGCCTGATCGCGGAGCAGTTCCGGACCACGTTCGCAGCGCTGGAGGATGCCTTCGGGCGCCGCTTCACGCAGCTGTTCGGCGGCGGCACCGCGCGTCTCAGCCTCACCGACCCGGAGGACCTCGACGCCACGGGCGTGGAGATCACGGCACAGCCCCCGGGCAAGAAGCGCCAGCCGCTCGCGATGCTCTCGGGCGGCGAGCGCGCACTGACCGCGGTGGCGCTCCTCTTCGCCATGCTGGAGGTGCGGCCCGTCCCCTTCTGCGTCCTGGACGAGGTGGACGCCGCGCTCGACGAAGCCAACGTCGGGCGCTTCGCCGACGCCCTGCGCGAGCTGGCGCGCGCGACCCAGTGCGTGGTGATCACGCACAACCGGGGTACGATCGAGGTCGCCGACGCGCTGTACGGGGTGACGATCGGCGACGACGCGGTGAGCCGGGTCATCTCGCTGCGCCTGGAGGAGGCGCAGTCGATGGTGGAGGCCACCGCCGGCTGACGGGCGGCCCGCCCACGCGGTGTCCCGTCCCAGGGCCGCCCGGGGTCTGCACTGGAGGCATAGGCGGATGTTCTGGCGACGGGGGAGACGCGACCAAGCGGCTGACGAGGGCCGGCAGGAGCAGCCCGCCGGGGCGTCGCCGCAGCCGGCGGCGCCGCCCGACGCGGCACCGGTCGCCTCGTCCGCGCCGCCGCCCGGCGGCACCCTCGACACGAGCCCGGGCGACGCGGCGGCGTCGGGTTCCCCGCGGTCGGCCGGCCTGGAACCGGGGCCCGCCGCGGTGCCCTCGACGGCCCCCGCCCAGGGCGACGGCCAGGCCGAGCCGTCGGCGACCATCGCCGACGGGCTCCAGGCCAGCCGTCGTGGTTTCATGGCGCGCCTGCACGGGATCTTCCGGGGAGGCGCCGCGGACGAGGCCGCCTGGGAGGAGGCCGAGGAGACGCTGATCGCGGGCGACGTCGGGGCTCGGCTGGCCATGGACGTCGTCGCCCGGGCCAGGAGTCGGCGCGACCCTGCCGGACCGGAGGCCGCCGTCCGGGCGGAGCTGGAGCGGCTGCTCCCCGCCGTCCCGCCCGGGCCCTGGCGGCCGTTGCGTCCCGACCCGTCGCTGCCGGCCGTCGTCCTCGTGGTGGGCGTGAACGGCACCGGCAAGACGACCTCGATCGCCAAGATCGCCGCGCGGCTCGCGGCACAGGGGGACCGCGTGATCCTGGCGGCCGCGGACACGTTCCGCGCAGCCGCCATCGAGCAGCTCGAAGCCTGGGCCGCGCGCCTGGACCTGCCGTTGGTGGCGCACAAGGCCGGGGCCGACCCGTCGGCCGTCGTCTTCGACGCCCTGGACGCCGCGGTGGCGCGAGGGGCCGACGTGGTGATCGTCGACACCGCGGGTCGGCTGCACACCCGCCACAACCTCATGGAGGAACTCGCCAAGATCCGCCGCACCATCGACAAGCGGCTGCCGGGCGTGACGCCAGAGGTGCTCTTCGTCCTGGACGCCACGACCGGCCAGAACGGCCTCGCCCAGGCGAAGGCCTTCCACGAGGCCACCGGTCTGACGGGGATCGTGCTGACCAAGCTCGACTCGACCGCCAAGGGCGGGATCGTCTTCGCCATCGAGCAGGCACTCGGGGTGCCGGTGGTGTTCGCCGGCGTGGGAGAGCGCGTGGGGGACCTGGTCGACTTCCAGCCCGCTTCCTTCGTGGAGGCGCTCTTCGCCTGAACGCGCGATCGCCGCGCGAGGGCTCGCACCGCGACTGCGCGTGGGCTCGCGCCTCGACCGCGCGTGGGTTCGGTGCTCAACGCCACGACTGCGCGCGGGCCGCCCATCCGGCCGCGCCCCGGGCCCGTGCCCCGTGGGGCCCCTGCGGACGGCTCGACATCTCCGATACACTCTGGATGTTCCGGCGCAGCCGGACGGCCCCGGGTGTCGCCAGAACCCGCGCACCACCACGACGCTCCGCCCACCGAGTGTCACCAGGAGCAGATCCTCTCCGTGTTCGACGCCCTTTCCGATCGCCTGCGTGACGTCCTCGGACGTCTGACCGGTCGTGGCCACGTCACCGAGGCGGACGTGGACGCGGCGATGCGCGAGGTGCGCCTCGCCCTCCTCGAGGCCGACGTCAACTACCGGGTGGTGAAGGAGTTCGTGGCCCGTGTCCGCGAGCGTGCGCTCGGCGCCGAGATCCTGGAGAGCCTGAACGCGGGCCAGCAGGTCATCAAGATCGTCAACGAGGAGCTGACGGAACTCCTGGGGCGGGGCGACCGCACGTTCCGGCTGACCGGGCAGCCGGCGGTCGTGGCGCTGGTGGGCCTCCAGGGCTCGGGGAAGACGACCTCGGCCGCCAAGCTCGCCCGGTACCTGGTCAAACAGGGCCGACAGCCGCTCCTGGTGGCCGCCGACCCGTACCGGCCCGCGGCCGTCGACCAGCTGGTCCAGCTGGGCCGCAGCCTGTCGATCCCGGTCTACGCCGCCCCGCAGGGCACGCCCGTGGTCCGGATCGCGCAGGATGGCGTCGCGCAGGCGAAGCGCACCGGGCGCGACGTGGCGATCCTGGACACCGCCGGCCGGCTCACCGTGGACGAGGCGCTGATGGAGGAGATCCGCGAGGTCGCGGCCGCCGTCGGGCCGAGCGAGATCCTGCTGGTGGTGGACGCCATGACCGGGCAGGAAGCGGTGAACGTGGCCCAGGCGTTCGCCGCCGCGGTGCCCCTGACCGGGCTCGTGCTGACCAAGATCGACGGCGACGCGCGTGGCGGGGCGGCGCTTTCCATCGGTGCCGTGAGCGGCCTGGCCGTGAAGTTCCTGGGCACGGGCGAGCGGACCGACGCGCTCGAGCCCTTTCACCCCGACCGCCTGGCCGGCCGGATCCTCGGGATGGGCGACGTGCTCACCCTGATCGAGCGTGCGCAGGAGACGTTCGACGCGAAGGCCGCCGCCAAGGCCGCCGAGAAGCTCCGCAGGAACGCCTTCACGCTCGACGACTTCCTCGAGCAGATGCAGCAGATGAAGCGGATGGGCCCCATCGGCCAGCTCCTGGAGATGATCCCCGGCATGCGGGGCCTGGCAAACCAGGCGCAGGGGGCCGTGGACCGCGGTGAACTCAGGCACGTCGAGGCGATCATCCAGTCGATGACCCGCGAAGAGCGCGCGGATCCGTCCATCCTCAACGCGTCCCGGCGACGGCGAATCGCCCGGGGCTCGGGCACCAGCCTGCCGGACGTGAATCGCCTCGTGAAGCAGTTCGGCGAGATGCAGAAGCTCATGCGCATGATGCAGCGCCAGGGGGGGCGGCGGCCGTCGCTGCCGTTCGGGAGATGACGATCGATCAGCCCGCTGCCAGTCCGGGATCGACTGGCGACGACCGCTCCGCGGGACCGGCGAACCCGGGGGTGCCCGAGGATACGCAGCCCACGGCACAGGCGACGGGAGACCCGTCACCCGGTGCGGGCTCGGACTCGGGGTGGGAGATCCGGCCCTCGGGGGCAACTTCGGGGGTGCCGGCGTCCGGAGGCGTCGCGGGCAGCATGCGGCCCTGGCGATGGTGGGTGGCGATCCTGGCGACGGTCCTGGTGATCGCCGGCGGCGCGGGTGCGGCGCTGGTCACGACACGCGCCTCCACCTCGGCCACCCTGGCCTCGGTGCCGGCCGATGCGCTCGTCTACGCCGAGGGCAGGCTGGACGTGCCCGGCGACCAGGGGGCGGCGCTCGCGGCGTTCCTGACCCACTTCCCGGGGTTCGCCGACACGTCGAACCTGCAGTCGAAGCTCAACCAGACCTGGGACCGGCTGCTCGGGCAGATCCCCGGCAACACGCACACGTATACCCGCGACGTGGCCCCCTGGATCCAGGGCACGGTCGCGATCGCGGTGCTGCCCGGGGGAACCGCGGCCGCGCCGCGGATCGTGGCGCTGGCGGCGGTGGCTGACCAGGCGGCCGCGCAGGCCGAGCTGGACAAGATCGTGGCGGACGCACGTCGGACGGGCATGGCACCCACCGAGTCCAGCGTGGGCGACGCGACGGTCTGGACCTTCACCGAGCCGACCCCGGGCGCCGGTTCCGGGACTGCCGGGACCGGGGCCCACGCGCCGGGCGCGCTCCACGTGGCGCTCCTCTCCGGCATGCTGGTCGCCGCCACGGACAGCAGCGCGATCGGCGAGGTCCAGGACGTGCGGGCCGGCCGCGCCCCGGGCCTGGCCTCATCGCAGGCATACCGCGATGCCACGGCCGGTGCGGCGGCCAGCGACCTGGCGTCGGTCTACGTGGCACTCGGCTCGCTCGAACGCGCCGTGACGGGGCTCCTGCCAGGCGCCACCGGCGCGGCGGCGCCGTCGGCAGCTGCCCAGGCCCCCGTGGCCTCCGCGACTGCGCTCGCGTCGCCGCTCGCCGCATGCGCCACGGGCCCTGCCCCCGCCGCCGCCTACGGCACGCTTCGCGCCGAGTCCGATCGTCTCGTGCTGGACGTGCGCGCCCCGCTCCCCGCGGGGTCGCTGCCCGGCACGCCCCGTGCATCCTCGCTCGTGGACCACGTCCCGGCGGATGTCCTGGCGTATGTCGAGACGCACGATCTCGGGACCGCCCTGGGGTGCATGGCCCGGCAGGTCCGGGCGGCGCTTCCCGCGGAGGCTGGCTCCTCCGGCGTGGCCCGCCAGCTGGGAGGTCTCCTCGGCAGCGAGTTGCCCTCGTTCGTCTCGTGGCTCGGCGACGCCGGGCTGGTCGTGGAGGTGCCCACCGCGGGCCAGGCGGAGCCGTCGATCGGGCTGATCGCCACGGTCACGGACGAGGCCGCGGCCACGCAGCGCCTCGGCCAGCTGCGCACGCTCGCCGGGTTCGCCACCATGGCGGGCGTGAAGGGCCTCAGCGTGTCTGACGCACGGCACGGCACGGCAACCATCACCACGCTCACCGTCGATCCATCGGCCCTCTCGATCCCGGGTGCGTCGCCGCGCGCCGGGCTGGTCGGACCGGGGACCACCACCGCCGGGCCCGTCTCGATCAGCTGGACGCTCTCGGACGGCCGCTTCGTCCTCGGGCTGGGGCCCGGGGTGGTCGAACGGTTCCTGGACCTGCCGCTCGACCAGAGCCTGGGGGCGACGCCGGCGTTCAGCCAGGCGCTCGCCGCGGCGGGTGGGCCGCGGAGCACCGGGTTCACCTACCTGGACCTGCGGGCGATCCGCGCCGCGGCGGAAACGCTGGTACCGTCCGCGGAGCGCTCGTCCTACGACTCGAACGTCAGGCCGTATCTGCTGCCGTTCGACCGGCTCGTCGCGGTCGGCGGCCTGGACGGCTCCACCGCGACGGTGCGCGCCGTCGTCACCGTCTCCAACCCGCAGTAGGCCGCTGGTCGGCCACAAGGAGGTCTCGCTTGGCAGTCAGGATCCGCCTCTCGCGCGTCGGCGCGACGAAGCAGCCCGCGTACCGGGTGGTCGTCATGGACAGCCGGAGCGCCCGCGACGGGCGCGCGATCGACACGATCGGGCACTACAACCCCCGCACGGACCCGGTGGAGTTCCACGTCGACGCCGAGAAGGCGAAGCACTGGATGAGCCAGGGTGCCACGCCGTCGGAGACGGTCGAGCGACTGTTCCGCCGCGCCGGCATCCTGCCCGACGCGAAGTAGTGCAGCGAGGAGCAACCGGATGGGTGCGGTCGAGCTCGTCGAGTACGTCGCGCGGTCGCTCGTGGACGATCCGGACGCCGTGACCGTGGGGGTCCACGAGGACCGGGACGGCACCGTGATCGAGCTGCACGTGGCCGAGGACGACATGGGAAAGGTGATCGGCCGGAACGGCAGTGTGGCCAAGGCGCTGCGGACCCTGCTCAAGGTCATGTCGGCCCGGCAGGGCGAGTCGATCTCGCTGGAGATCGTCTGAGCGTGGCCCCGGCCGGGGGCCGGCTCGTCGTGGGCCTGGTCCGCGGAGTCCACGGCCTCCAGGGTGCGGTGCGGGTCGAGCCGCTCTCCGACGACCCGGCTCGCTTCGAGCCGGGCTCGCGGCTCTACCAGGAGGGGAGCACGCGCCCACTGACGGTCGCCTGGGCCCAGGCCGACGAGCCGGGGATCCTGGTGCGGTTCCGCGAGGTGACCTCCCGGGAGGCCGCGGACGTCCTCCGTGACGCCTACCTGGAGGCCGACGCGCCCGCCGCCTCGCTGGCGCCCGGCGAGTACTGGTGGCACGAGGTGATCGGCGCGACGGCGAGCACCCTCGGAGGCGAGGTCCTGGGGCGGGTGGAGGACATCTTCCGCGCCGGCGGCGGCGAGGTCTACGTGGTGCGCGGGGGGCCACGCGGCGAGCTGCTGGTGCCGGCGGTGCGGGCGGTGATCCGCGAGCTCGCGCCACGGGAGGGCCGGCTGGTGGTGGACGCGGACGCGCTCGGGCTCGACGAGATCGCGCCCCGACGCCCGCGAGGTCGCCGTTCGTCGCGGGCGGCACGCACCGGGACCGTGGCGCCGCCCGACGCCAGCGGCTGACGATGCGGATCGACGTCATCACGCTCTTCCCGGCACTCTTCCCCGGGCCGCTGGCAGAGAGCATCCCGGGCCGGGCACTCGGGCGGGGGATCGCCGAGCTCCACAGCCACGACCTGCGCCGGTGGGGGCTGGGCCGTCACCGGAGCGTCGACGACTACACCTACGGCGGCGGCGCCGGGATGGTGCTGCGCCCGGAGCCGGTGGCGGCCGCCCTCGACGCCGTGCGCGGCGACGACGGGTTCGTGATCCTGATGGACCCGGGCGGCGAGCGCTTCACGCAGGCGCGAGCCCAGGACCTGGCCGGGCGGCCGCACCTGGTCCTGGTCTGTCCGCGGTACGAGGGCGTGGACGACCGGATCCGCGGCATGGTCGACCTGGAGCTGTCCATCGGCGACTACGTCCTCTCGGGCGGCGAGCTGCCCGCACTGGTGGTGATCGATGCGGTGCTGCGGCTGCTTCCGGGCGCGATCGACGCGGCCTCGACCGGGGAAGAGTCCTTCGTCGAGGGGCTCCTGGAGTACCCGCAGTACACGCGGCCGCCAGTGTTCCGCGGGCAGGCGGTGCCGGAGGTGCTGGTCAGCGGCGATCACGCCGCCGTGGCGCGCTGGCGACGGGAACAGGCCCTGGAGCGGACCCGGCGTCGGCGCCCCGACCTGCTGGACCTGCCGGCGGGAACGAGCGGTGTCGGCCCGACGCCCGGGGGGCGCGTGCCGGGAGCCATGCCGGCCTCGACGGAACCGGTGCGACGAGCCGGGCGCCGGGGGCGCGGCAGGCGCGTCGACGACGCAGAGCGGTGGGACGCGGGCAACGGACCCCCCGATCGGAGTGCCGGGTGAGGTGCCGGGCGCCGCGGTGGCTGGGCGCCGCAGCGCCGCGTGCCAAGGTGGCCACGCCGCGTGCCGACCACGCCGCACCGCGTGGCGGGCGCCGCGCGACGTGCCGGGCGGCCCGCATGCTATACTCCCGCCTCGTCCGATCCGACCATCTCCGCCTGCCCAGCGGCCGGCGCCAGCCTGAGTGAGAGTCTCCCGTGAACGTGCTCGACGCCGTCACCGCGGACCAGGTCCGC
>JAKAHX010000034.1 GCA_021814735.1 Chloroflexota bacterium
GCCGGACGCGCTCGACGATGCGCTTGGCGCTCTTGATGTTGTGGGCGAAGCCCTTCTCGACCAGCTGCCGCATGACGAACGGCTTGAACAGCTCGAGCGCCATCTTCTTGGGCAGCCCGCACTGGTGCAGCTTGAGCTCGGGTCCGACCACGATGACCGAACGGCCGGAGTAGTCCACGCGCTTGCCGAGCAGGTTCTGGCGGAACCGGCCCTGCTTGCCCTTCAGCATGTCGGAGAGGCTCTTGAGCCGGTGATTGCCGGTCCCGGCGATCGCGCGACCGCGCCGCCCGTTGTCGATCAGGGCGTCGCAGGCCTCCTGCAGCATGCGCTTCTCGTTGCGGATGATGATCTCGGGCGCGCCCAGCTCCAGGAGCCGCTTCAGGCGGTTGTTCCGGTTGATGACGCGCCGGTACAGGTCGTTGAGGTCGGACGTGGCGAACCGGCCGCCGTCCAGCTGGACCATCGGCCGCAGGTCCGGCGGGATCACCGGGAGGACCGACAGGATCATCCACTCCGGCCGGGTGCCGCTCCTGCGGAACGCCTCGATCAGGCGGAGGCGCTTGATCGCCTTCTTGCGCCGCTGCCCGGACGTGGTCCGGACCTCGCTGTGCAGATGGCGGGAGAGCTCGTCGAGGTCCATCCGCTGGATGATCTCGCGCACCGCCTCGGCACCCATGCCGGCGCCGAAGATCCGCGGCCCGCTGCGCATGCCGGTGCCGTACTTGCGGTCGAGGTCGCGGAAGTTCCAGCCGTCGAGCGAGGTCTCCGGGATCAGCTGCATCGGCTGCAGCCGCTCGATCTCCTCGCGCGCCCGGCGGATCTCCTCACGGAGCCCCTCCGCCTCGCCGCGCAGCCGCTCGCGCTCAGCCTCCAGCCGTGCATCGACCTCGAGCCGCGCGTCCTCGATGCGCTGGCGGGTGGCCGCCTCCTCGCGCGCCTCGCGGTCCTGCAGCTCGGCGTTGACGCGCTCGATCTCGTCCGCGGCGAGCTTCTTCAGGCGCGCCTGGGCCTCCTTGCCGCCCGTCGCGCCCTCGGCAACCACGACCTCGCCGGTGGGCGCGAAGACCGTCGGCGCACTCGCGACGCCGGTGCCGAGCGCCTTGATGGCCGCCTCGGTCTCCTGGCTGGCCACCACCAGGTCCTGCGTGCGCTGGGTGCGCTCCGCCTCCAGGCTCGCGCGGGTCTCGGCCAGCGCGGCGTTGAGCTCGTCGGTGGTGCGGTTCAGGTCGGCCCGCAGCTGGTCCTCCAGGTCGGCAAGGGCCTTGCCGCCCTTGCCACCGCGGCCCTCGGCCTCCTCCTCCAGCTGGCGCAGCGCGCGCTGCCGGGCATCCTCGTCGACCCACGTGACGATGTAGAGGGCGAAGTAGAGGATGCGCTCGAGGTTGCGCGGGCTGATGTCGAGCAGGATCCCGAGGCGGCTCGGCGTGCCCTTGAAGTACCAGATGTGGCTGACCGGGCTGGCGAGCTGGATGTGGCCCATCCGCTCGCGACGCACCTTGGCGCGGGTCACCTCCACGCCGCACTTGTCGCAGATGATCCCCTTGTAGCGGATCCGCTTGTACTTGCCGCAGTAGCACTCCCAGTCCTTGGTGGGACCGAAGATCCGCTCGTCGAAGAGGCCGTCCTTCTCCGGCTTCAGCGTGCGGTAGTTGATCGTCTCGGGCTTGGTCACCTCGCCCTTGGACCAGTCGCGAATCTGGTCAGGCGAAGCGAGCGAGATGCGGATCGCGTTGAAGTTGTTGACCTCGAGCATCGTTCTCCTCCGCGCCTCGGGGGGCCCTCCGGGGCGCGATCCGGGACCGTCGGCGGGCGGCGCCGTCCCCGGCCGGAAGGCCGGCGCCGCGTGCTGTGCTGGTGATCAGTCCTCGAAGCCGGCGAGGTTGATCCCGCCGAGATCGGGCAGCGGATAGCCGGAGACGTCCTCGGCGAAGTGGATCTCCTCCTCGTTCTCGTTGAGGATCTCCACGTTGAGGCCGAGGCTCTGCAGCTCCTTGATGAGCACCTTGAACGACTCCGGGACGCCCGGGGCCTGGATGTCCTCGCCCTTGACGATCGCCTCGTAGGTCTGCACGCGACCCATGACGTCGTCCGACTTGACCGTCAGCAGTTCCTGCAGGATGTTGGCGGCGCCGTAGGCCTCGAGCGCCCAGACCTCCATCTCGCCGAAGCGCTGGCCGCCGAACTGCGCCTTGCCGCCCAGCGGCTGCTGGGTGATCAGCGAGTACGGGCCGGTCGAGCGGGCGTGGATCTTGTCCTCCACCAGGTGGTGGAGCTTGAGCATGTACATGTAGCCGACGGTGACCTCGCGGTCGAACGGCTGGCCGGTGCGCCCATCCCGCAGGATGGTCTTGCCGTGGACCGGCAGTCCCGCGGTCTCCAGTTCCTGGCGGATCTGCGCCTCCGACGCGCCGTCGAAGACGGCCGTGGCCGCCTTCTGGCCCTGTTCGTGCAGCGCCCAGCCCAGGTGGGTCTCCAGGATCTGCCCGATGTTCATCCGGCTCGGCACGCCGAGCGGGTTGAGGATGATGTCCACGGGGGTGCCGTCGGGGAGGAAGGGCATGTCCTCCTGGGGCAGGATCCGGGAGATCACGCCCTTGTTGCCGTGGCGGCCCGCCATCTTGTCGCCCACGCTGACCTTGCGCTTCTGGGCCACGCTGACGCGGATCAGCCGGTTCACGCCGGGAAGCAGCTCGTCGCCGTTGTCCCGGTTGAACTCGCGGACGTCCACCACCTTGCCCCGCTCGCCGTGCGGCAGGCGCAGGCTGGAGTCCTTCACCTCGCGCGCCTTCTCGCCGAAGATGGCCCGCAGGAGCCGCTCCTCGGCGGTCAGCTCGGTCTCGCCCTTGGGCGTGATCTTGCCGACCAGGATGTCGCCCGGCTGGACCTCCGCGCCGATGTAGACGATGCCGTCCTCGTCGAGGTCCTTCAACGACTCCTCGCCCACGTTCGGGATGTCGCGGGTGATCTCCTCGGGGCCGAGCTTGGTGTCGCGCGCCTCGACCTCGTGCTTCTCGATGTGGATGCTGGTGAAGAAGTCCTCGCGGACGAGCCGATCGCTGATGACGATGGCGTCCTCGTAGTTGCCGCCCTCCCAGCTCATGAACGCGGCCAGGATGTTGCGGCCCAGGGCGAGCTCGCCCCGGTCGGTGGAGCTGCTGTCGGCGATGACCTGGCCGGCCTCCACGCGCATCCCCACGTCCACGATCGGACGCTGGTTGATGCAGGTGCCCTGGTTGGAGCGGACGAACTTGTCGAGGCGGTACTCGTCCAGGGAGACGCCGTCCCCGTCGGGCTCGACCTTGACCAGGTCAGCGGTCACCGAGAGGACCGTGCCGGGGCGGCGCGCCACGACCACCTGGCCGGAGTCACGCGCGGCGCGCTCCTCCATGCCGGTGCCCACGATGGGCGCCTCCGGCTCCAGCAGGGGAACCGCCTGGCGCTGCATGTTCGAGCCCATCAGCGCGCGGTTCGCGTCGTCGTGCTCGAGGAACGGGATCAGCGCCGTGGCGACCGAGACCACCTGCTTGGGGCTGACGTCCATGTACTGGATCTGCTCGGGGCGCGCCTCGGGGAACACGTCGCGGTAGCGGCAGGGCACGCGCGCGTCGACGAAGTGCCCCTGCTCGTCCAGGCGGGCGTTCGCCTGCGCGACGAAGTACTCCTCCTCCTCGTCGGCCGGCAGGTAGACGATCTCGTCGGTCACCAGGGGGCGGATCGGGAACGCCTGCGCCTTCTGGCGCTTGAGCTCCGCGATCGCCGCCGGCGTGAACGTGGCACCCGCCTTCAGGATCACCTCGCCGCCCTTGCCGACCACGTCGGCGCCGGCCTCGTAGGCCTCCAGCCCGGGCTCGTCCCAGGCCACCGAGCGCTTCACGCGCCGGTAGGGTGTCTCGATGAAGCCGTACTGGTTGATGCGCCCGTAGGTGGCCAGCGACCCGATCAGGCCGATGTTCGGGCCCTCGGGCGTCTCGATCGGGCAGATCCGGCCGTAGTGGCTGTGGTGCACGTCCCGGACGTCGAACCCGGCGCGCTCGCGCGAGAGGCCGCCGGGGCCCAGCGCGGAGAGGCGGCGCTTGCTGGTCAGCTCGGCCAGCGGGTTGGTCTGGTCCATGAACTGGGAGAGCTGGCTGCCGCCGAAGAACTCCTTCATGGCCGCGACCACGGGGCGGATGTTGATCAGCGCGTTCGGCGTGGCCTTCTCGAGCTCCTGGATCGTCATGCGCTCCTTGACGACCCGCTCCATGCGGAGCAGGCCGATGCGGAACGCGTTCTGGATCAGCTCGCCGTTGGCCCGGATGCGGCGGTTGCCCAGGTGGTCGATGTCGTCCGGGCCGCCGAGGCCGTTGTTGAGCTCGATCAGCCGGCCCACGATCGCCGCGATGTCCTCGCGGGTGATAGTGCGGGTCTCGCGCAGTTCCAGGCCCATCCGGTCCGCGACGTCGCGGAGCTTCTTGTTGAACTTGTAGCGGCCCACCCGGCCGAGGTCGTAGCGGCGGAAGTTGAAGAAGAGGCTGTCCACCAGCTTCTCGGCGTTGTCGCCGGTGGGCGGATCGCCGGGGCGCAGCTTCTTGTAGACCTCGATCAGTGCCTCCATGCGCGTGGAGGTGTTGTCCTTCTCCAGCGTCGAGGCGATGTACTGGGCCTCCGGGTCGGTGTCGACCGCCCGGAAGAGGTCGACGATCCGCTCGTTGGCCTCCCAGTCGTCGCGGCGATCCAGGTCCGGGTCGCGTCCGACGGCACGCAGCAGCTTGGTGGCCTCCAGCTTGCGCTTGCGGTCGACCTTCACATAGAGCTGCTGACGCGGCCCGGTCTCGAACTCGAGCCACGCTCCGCGGTTGGGGATCACCTTGGCCGCGTAGAGGTCACGACCGGTGGTGGGGTCCTCGGTCTTCGTGTAGTACACGCCCGGCGAGCGGACCAGCTGGCTCACCACCACGCGCTCGGCGCCGTTGATGATGAAGGTCCCCTGGTCGGTCATGAAGGGGAAGTCGCCGAAGTAGACCTGCTGACGCAGCGTCTCACCCGCCCGTTCCGGGTCCTTCAGGACCAGCTCCACGTCCACGTAGAGCGGCTTGCTGAACGTGCGGTCCTGCTGCCGGCACTCGAGCTCCGTGTACTTGGGCTCCCCGAACCGGTAGTCGAGGAAGTGGAGCTCCATCACCTTGCCGGTGAAGTCCTGGATCGGGCTGATCTCGTCGAAGAGCTCGCGGAGTCCCTGGTCCACGAACCAGCGGAAGGAATCGAGCTGGAGCTCGATCAGGTTCGGGATGGGAAGGACCTCGGGGATGCGTGCGTAGCGCTTTCGGGCGGGGGCGTACGACGCGCGCCGAGCAGACTCAGCGACAGACAGCATGAACCGCTCCTTGACGGAGGAGGAGGGAGGAAAGGGGGGCCGCGCTCACAGACCGAACAGAATACCATGCCGGCGGCCTGTGTCAAACAGCCAGCCCGCGCTCCCGACAGGACGAGGGAGCAGGCGCCCAGGGGCACCCGCTCCCTCGCCGCACGCCCGGGGCCGAACGCTCCCGGGCGCCGTGGCTACTTGATGTCGACCGTCGCGCCCTGCTCGGAGAGGGCGGCCTTGATCTTCTCGGCCTCCTCCTTCGAGACGGCCTCCTTGACCGGCTTCGGCGCGCCGTCGACGAGGTCCTTGGCTTCCTTGAGGCCGAGCCCGGTGAGCTCGCGCACCACCTTGATCACCGGGATCTTGTTCGGGCCCACGGCGCTCAGGATGGCGGTGAACTCGGTCTGCTCCTCCTCCGGAGCGGCGGCCGCGGCGGTGGTTGCCGCTGCCGGGGCTGCCGCCACCGCGACGGGGGCGGCCGCCGAGACGCCGTAGCGCTCCTCGAACTTCTTGATGAACTCGGACAGCTCGAGGACGGTCATCCCGTCGATCGCCTCGAGGATCTGCTCCTGGGTGAGTGCCATGGTACGTGCTCTCCGTTCGTGTCCGTCTGGTTCGGGATGGATGTCCGTGGCGTGGCGTGCCCGTCGCGGCGTGGGCCGCCGGGCGCTCGCGTCGGGCGGCCGCGGGCGTGACGCCCGCACCGCCCGGCCGCCTCACGCGGCCCGGTCGGCGCCGCCCGCCCGCTGCTCCTGGAGCTGGGCCAGCGCATAGCCCAGGTTCCGCAGCGGCGCGGCGAGGAGCCCTGCCATCGTCGACAGCGGTGAACCGACTGCCCCGGCCAGCTGGCCGAGCAGCTGCTCCCGCGGAGGCAGCGAGGCGAGGGTCGTCACGTCGTCGGCGCCGATGCGCCGCTGCCGGAGCACCGCCCCGCGCACCTTGAGGCTGCGGTAGGGACGGATGGCATCGAGCAGCGCGCGCGCCACGGCCGACTCGTCGCCGGAGCCGAGCGCCAGCGCCGTGGGGCCGTCCAGGAGGGGTCCGAGCTCGGACTTCCCGGCCTGCTCCGCGGCGATCTTCGCCAGGCGGTTCTTGACGACGCGGTACGTGACGCCGGACGGCCGCAGGGACCTGCGGATGGCGGCCAGGTCGGCGACGGTGAGGCCACGGTAGTCGGTGACGATCGATGCGGACGCGGCCGAGAACTCCTCGGTCAGGGCCGCCACGGTCGCCCGCTTGGCCTCGGTGGGCATGAGCCCTCCTTTCCTGTCGGACGCCTGGCTGGCAGGCGCCCCTGCGTCGTTCCGCGAGGGGCGCACGCGCCCGGGCAGAGGACCCGAACGATGAGCGTGCCTCGGCGGGCCCGCACGTCACCGGGCCAGGGCCCGGTCGCCGTGCGATTTCGGTCGCCCCTCACGGGGCAGGCACCCGCTGTCTGCGGCGGAACGGTCTTCGATTGGTCGCGGCGCCCGGCAGTGCCGGCGTCGCTCGTCAGGTGGCTCCGTCATCGGCGGAGCGGTCCGCGCGGATCGTCCGCCCGCGCGAGCGGCCCCGGCGCCGGCCCCGCGGCACCGGGACAGGAGCTAGGCCTGGCTGGCCACGGCCAGCAAGGCGGGCACGTCCACGCGGATGCCGGGGCCCATGGTCGAGGCCACGGTGAGCCCGCGGAAGTACTGCCCCTTGGCCGCGGACGGCTTGGCGCGGTTCACGGCATCGACCAGCGTGGCGAGGTTCTCCACCAGCTGGCCCTCCTCGAACGAGGTCTTCCCGAAGCGGGCATGGATGATCCCGCCCTTGTCGACCTTGAACTCGACCCGGCCCGCTTTCACCTCGCGGATGGCCCTGGCCAGGTCGAACGTGATGGTCCCCGACTTGGGGTTCGGCATGAGCCCGCGGCGGCCAAGGATCTTCCCGAGCCGGCCCACCATGCCCATCATGTCGGGCGTCGCGAGGGCAACATCGAACTCCAGCCAGCCGGCCTCGATCTTCTTGACCAGGTCCTCGCCGCCCACGATGTCCGCGCCGGCGTCCGTGGCCTCGCGCGCCTTCTCGCCCTGGGCGAAGACGAGCACCCGGACCTGGCGTCCCGTGCCGTGGGGAAGGACCACCGTGCCGCGCACCATCTGGTCGGCGTGTCGAGGATCGACACCCAGCCGGATGTGCACCTCGGCCGTCGCGTCGAAGGCCACGACCGTGGTCTGCTTCAGGAGGGCCGCCGCCTCGGCCGGGGGGTACACGCGCTCGCGCTCGACGAGCTTGGCTGCGTCGAGGTACTTCTTGCCGTGGTTCGCCATGTCGCTCCCTTCTCGGCCGCCCAGGCGGCCTCCCCTCTGAACGCGGGGTGTGCGGGCCGGGTCACACGCGGGATCCCGCCCGGCGGCCCCCGGCCGGAGCCGCGGCGGGTGAACAGCGGTGGCCGGTCGAGGACCGGCCCGGGGTCAGCCGACGACCTCGATGCCCATCGACCGTGCGGTCCCCTCGATCATCCGCGCCGCGGCGTCGAGATCGCTGGCGTTGAGGTCGGCGAGCTTGGTCTGCGCGATCTCGCGGCACTGCGCGCGCGTCACGGTCCCGGCCCTGGTCCGGCCGGGCGTGGCCGAGCCGCGCTCGACGCCGGCCGCCTTGCGGAGCAGGTCCGCCGCGGGGGGCGTCTTCAGGACGAACGTGAAGGACCGGTCCTCGTAGACCGTGATCTGGGCCGGGATCACCTGCCCGACCTGGCCGGCTGTCTTCTCGTTGTAGGACTTGCAGAACTCGACGACGTTGATGTGCGGGCCGAGCGCGGTCCCGACCGGCGGCGCGGGTGTCGCCTTGCCGGCGGGCAACTGCAGGGTCAGCACGACTCGGATCTTCTTGGCCACGAACTCGCTGCCTCTCGGTTAGAGCTTCTCGACCTGGAGGAAGTCGAGCTCGACGGGCGTCTCGCGGCCGAAGATGCTCACCAGCACCTTGACCTTGTTCCGCTCCGGGTTGACCTCGTCCACCGTGCCGATGAACTCGGCGAACGGGCCGTCGGTCACGCGGACGCTCTGGCCCTTGGTGAATGCGACGCGGTACTTGGGCGCCTCCACGCCCATCTGCCGCAGGATCTGCTTGACCTCGTGCTCGGCCAGCGGGACCGGCTCGCTGCGGGTGCCCGGGATGTTGCCGCCGCCCACGAAGCTGGTCACGCCAGGGGTGTTGCGCACCACGAACCAGGACTCCGGGTCGAGGATCATCTCGACGAGCACGTAGCCCGGGTACACCTTCTTCTGGACGGTGTGGCGCTGTCCCTGGCGGATCTCGATCTCGTCCTCCATCGGGACCAGGACCTGGAAGATGCGGTCATCCATGCCCATCGACTCGATGCGGTGCTCGAGGTTCGCCTTCACCTTGTTCTCGTAGCCCGAGTAGGTGTGGATGACGTACCAGTGCTTCTCGGGGCGGGCGGCGGTGGTGTCGGGCACGGACATGGTCAGGCGGTCAGGAACTGGACGACCTGCGTGAACAGGACGTCGAACACGGTGATGTAGATCCCGATGGCCGCGCTGATGACGAGCACCAGCACGGTGAGGTTGCGCGTCTGCTCCCGGGTGGGCCAGGTGACCTTCTTCAGTTCGGACCACGCCTCGTTGATGAATTGGCGGATGCGGTCCACGGGTGGCGGTGTCCCTTTCGATCTGTCAGGGGAAGATGGCAGGCGCGGCCGGACTCGAACCGACAACCACTGGTTTTGGAGACCAGAGCTCTACCAATTGAGCTACGCGCCTGTGGTGACCTCCCCTACTTCGCCTCGCGGTGCAGCGTGTGGCGGCGGCACCGGGGGCAGTACTTCCGGAGCTCGATGCGCCCCGGGTCGTTCTTCTTGTTCTTCTCGGTCGTGTACGTCCGCTCCTTGCACTCCGTGCAGGCGAGCTGGATGACCGGCCGGTTCTCGACCTTCGCCATGCCCTACTCCAGGATGCTGGTGATCGCGCCGGCGCCCACGGTGTGGCCGCCCTCGCGGATCGCGAAGCGCTGCCCGGTCTCGAGCGCGATGGGGGTGATGAGCTCCACCGTCATGTCC
>JAKAHX010000035.1 GCA_021814735.1 Chloroflexota bacterium
CGCGAGGTTCGTCACCTGGGACGGCGCCGGGCACCTCGCGGGGGCCGCGCACGAGGCCGAGATCCTGGACGAGCTCTTGGCGCGTGCCGGGTCGTCTTCCGCGACGCGGGACGGCATCCCGACCGGCAGTGCCTCCGGCGCGCCCGCGAGGACGCGGCCGGGCTCGGCGATCGCGGCCCGCTGACGCAAGGGCGGGCTCTCCGGCCTCGCGGCCAGGCGCTCCACGGTCCTCCGGTCCACGGCCGCGCGCGCCGGGCGTGCCATGGACGCAGCGCACCAGGTGGCACCCGTCCCGGGGGTCGTCTACACTCCGCTGATTCACATCGCGGTTCATTCGGTAGAGGTTGATCCGGAGGGGGGACCGAACCATGACGACCGCTGCCGCGCCACTTGCCCAACCCTCGGCCTTCGCGGTCTTCCGGCGCCGGAGCTTCAGCCTGCTCTGGGTCGGCCAGTTCGTGTCCACGATCGGCGACGCACTCCTGATCGCGGGTGCGGGGATCCTGATCTTCCAGCGCACGAACTCGGCCCTGAGCGTGGGTCTCATGGCGGCCGCGACCATCGCCCCGGCCCTGGTCTTCGGCCTCATCGCCGGCGTGGTCGTGGATCGATACGACCGCAAGCGGATCATGTTGGCCGCGGATCTCCTGCGCGCCGCGATTGTGTTGCTCATCCCGGTCGCCGTCGGTATCGACCTGGTCCTGCTGTACGTCCTGGTCGCCGCGTCGTCGGCGGTCAGCGAGTTCTTCAACCCGGCCCTGGACGCCACGCTGCCGGAGATCGCCCCGGACGAGGAGCTGGGTGCGGCCAACTCGCTCATGGCGATCAGCTCCTTCGGGTCCACCGCGGTCGGATTCGCTGCCGGCGGCCTCATCGCCGCCATGGGCGATGTCCAGTGGGCCTTCGTGCTCGACGGCATCAGCTTCGCCTTCTCGGCCTGCTGCACCTACCTGGCGACCATCCCGCGCATCCCGGTGAGCGGCGACACGTCGATCCGCGCGGTGGGCACCAACCTGCGCGACGGCCTCCACGTGCTGCTGCGGACGCCGATCCTGCGCTCGATGCTCCCGATCTCGGTCGTCTACGCGATCGCGTGCATCGGGATCTGGAACGCCCTGCTGCTGCCGTTCTCGGTGCGCGCGCTCGGGGCGAACACGTTCGAGTACGGCCTGCAGGAAGGCATGACGTCCGTTGGCTTCGTCATCGGCAGCCTCGTGCTCGCCCAGCTCGTCGGTCGCCTGCGCGAGGGGCAGTGGCTCGTCCTCGGCTACCTCGCGATGGGGATCATGGGGATCGCCTACGGGCTCAGCCACTCGATCGCGCTGGCCATCGCAGCGGTGGCCCTCAGTGGGTTCGCCAACGCGTTCACCAACACCGCGGGACGGCTCATCCGGCAGCGCAACACGCCGCGCGAGTACCGGGGGCGGGTCATGAGCGCGTTCTCGGTCATCGCCAGCGTGTTCGGAATCGTGGGCATGCTGCTGGCCGGCCTGGCCGACGTGATCGACATCCGCCTGCTCGTCGTGGTGGCCTCCCTGGCCACCATCGCCGTCGGGCTCCTCGCGGCCGTGCTGCCAGGCCTCGGGCAGGCGCCGGCCGAGTGGCGCAAGCTGGCCCAGGTCCTGCGGGGAGCACCGGCACGGGGGGCGCTGGGCGCGCTCCGCCCCGTCACCCTGGCGGACTTCGACACGCTCGTCGGGCTGGTGCCGACGCTGCGCAACCTCGAGCGGCCGGCCAGGGAGGATCTCCTGGTGCACGGACAGATCGGGGAGGCGCCGGTCGGGAGCTGCATCGTCGCCCGGGGCGAACCGGGCGACGCGGCGTACTTCGTGCTGGCGGGCAGGGCGGTCGCCGGCACGCCGGTGGGCGACGAGTATCGCTCCCTCTCCGAGATGGGCCCGGGCGACTTCTTCGGAGAGATCGCGGCGCTCACCGGCGCGGTCCGCACGGCCAACGTCGTGGCGGCCGAGCCCGTCACGCTGCTCGAGATCCCCGCGGCAACCTTGCGCCGGCTGATGGGGTCTCCGGGCCTGGGCGAGCTGGTCACGCGCAAGATGACCGAGCGGCTCGCCCGCACCAGCCTCACCGACCTGCCCAAGTTCGGCGGCATCGACCAGGCCGACCTGCGCGCGCTCCGCACGCCCCCACCGCCGAGCGCCGGCGGGTCGCCGGCCGAGCCGACCCTGGCGGAGGCCTGACGGGCCGGTCGTCGGGGCCGCTGGTCGGGCGCCGCAAGCGGACGTCCTTTCCGGCTCCGCGCTGGCCGGACTGGCGGAGCGCTCGTACGATTCGCGCCGTGGACGCGTTCACGGTGGGCACCCGGTACTGGCACCGCCTTTCCGACGGCCGGGTCCAGTGCGACCTGTGTCCGCGCGAGTGTCGACTGCACGAGGGGCAGCGCGGCATGTGCTTCGTGCGGGCCCGCCAGGGTGACCAGGTGGTGCTGACCAGCTACGGCCGCTCGTCCGGTTTCTGCGTGGACCCCATCGAGAAGAAACCGCTCAACCATTTCCTGCCGGGCAGCTCGGTCTTTTCGTTCGGCACCGCCGGCTGCAACCTCGCCTGCCGGTTCTGTCAGAACTGGGACATCTCCAAGTCGCGCGAGCAGGACACCCTGGCCGACGCCGCGTCCCCGGAGGCGATCGCGCGTACGGCACAGCGGCTGGGGTGCGCGTCGGTCGCCTTCACCTACAACGACCCGGTGATCTTCGCCGAGTACGCCATGGACACGGCGGATGCCTGCCACGCGCTGGGCATCCGGGCGGTCGCCGTGACCGCCGGGTACATCAACCCGGAGCCGCGGGCCGAGTTCTTCCGGCACATGGACGCGGCCAACGTGGACCTGAAGGGGTTCACCGAGGCGTTCTACGCGGACCTCTGCGCGGCCCGTCTGGCGCCGGTGCTGGACACGCTGCGGTACCTGGTGCGCGAGACCGACGTGTGGGTCGAGATCACGACGCTCCTGATCCCCGGCCGCAACGACTCCGACGCCGAGATCGACGCGATGACCCGCTGGATCGCGAGCGAGCTCGGGCCCGACGTCCCGCTTCACTTCACCGCCTTCCACCCCGACTTCCGGATGCTCGACGTGCCGCCGACCCCGGCAGCCACCCTGTCCCGTGCCCGCGAGATCGCGCTGGCCAACGGCGTGCGCTACGTGTACACGGGCAACGTCCGGGACCGTCGCGGCCAGTCGACGTACTGCCACGCCTGCGGCGCGCTGCTCATCGAGCGGGACTGGTACGAGCTCGGCACGTACCGCGTCACCGACGACGGTCGCTGCGGTGCCTGCGGCGTGCGAGTGCCGGGCGTCTTCGCGGGCCCTCCCGGCCGCTGGGGCTCGCGGCGTCTGCCGGTGCGGATGGCCGCCTCCCGGTAGCGTCGGCCACGGCGGGCGGACCGCCCGGCGCGCTGCAGCGCGGTCGTGGTTGTCACGTACCCGACACGCCGCTGAATCGCCGATCGGTGGACAAACGGGTTGACCCGGCGTATCCGCGCGCCGCAGAATCGGGGTATCGACGGAAGGCGACGAGGTGCGGCGCGAAACCGGGACGCCTGAGCCGCGCCCCAGCCAATGGCGAGACCGATCCGCTCGGTCGTGCATTCGAGCATCGTTGCGGTTGGCTGCCATGTCCGGTCACAGCGCCTATCACCTCGACTGTTCCCCGGCCTCCCCATGCACGGTCGACCGACGTGCACTCGCCCTCTGGCCCGGCCTGGACCGGCGCGCGCTTGCGCGCTGTCGACACGACCCGATCCGGATCGCCCGCCTGGTCGCACACCGGTCCAGCCTCGCACCGTCGGCGATCCGTTCGCTGCTCTCCATGCCCGCCGTCACGCCGGAGGAGGCGGCCACCTGGTTCGGGTGACGCCCCGTCCGGCCTGGATGATCGAGGAGGCGACGGAGGTCGTCCTGGTCGGCGGCCCCGAGGACGGCCTGGTCGTCACGGTCGGCGGCGCGCCGGTGACGATCCGCGTGTCCGAACGTCGGATGCCGTTCACCCGGCCGACGCTGACGCGCGCGTCCTACGCGGTGGACGGGTTCTATCGCGCCACCACGGAGCGGCGCGACGGCCGGCCCGTCTACCGCTGGAACGGGTGGCGTTCGCGCCCCCGGGCGGGATCGTAGGCCACCGGCGCGGACCGGCAGGCGCTTCCGCCGGGGGGCACACGTCCCCACGCTGGGCGGCAGGAAGCCCTGGGGCAGGGTTCGCGGACGGCCTGCCGCGTTCGACGCGTCGCGGCCGGCGCCGCAGGTGCCCACGGGCGAGACACGCTACCGTACGCGGATCCGCATCCTGGAGGAGACGTCGTGCCGCTCGCCCTCACCCTGCTCGGGTTCCACTTCTCGGGCCGTCTCGCGCTCGAGCTCTTCGTGGTCGTCGCGGTGGTGGTCGTCGTGGGCTGGTACCTGCTGGTTCGCCGGCGCGCCTGACACCGGCGGCCGGGGCAGGCACATCCCGGCCGCCCACATCCCGGCCGCTCACTGGACGGCGCCCGTAGCATTGCGCCATGGTCGAGTTCGACGCGTACGCGGCCGACTGCCGGGTCCGCGGCCGGATCGAGCCGGGCGGGGCGCGCCTCACCGACCTGCTCAACGGCACCGCAGAGCTGGTGATCCGGGACGCGTGGCTCGAGAGCCTGGCCGACGGGCACGTCGTGGAGGCGGGCGAGATCACGGTCGGCCTCCACGAGCTGCACGCCGTCGTTGCCGCGGGCCCGCGCGGGGACAGCGCACGCCGGGTGCGCACGCACGTGACCCGCGTCGAGGTGGAGCTGGGCCCGTACCGGGTCGAGGGAGCGCTGCATGGCCTGCCGGCGGGCGACCCGCTCGGGATGATCCTGCGCCGCCCCCCGTGGGTGCCGCTCACCGACGCGAAGATCACCTACCAGCGTGGCACGGGATCCGTGACCGACGAGGTGGAGACCCTCCTGGTGAACCGGGACCTGGCGCGCTCGATGCGCCCGATGGAGGGCGAGGCTGCGGTCCTCCGCTGGGAGGCGGTGAGCGCGCTTCCCGGCGGGCCCCGCCCGACCGTGTCCCTGGCCGAGCCTCCGTCCCCGCCGCCCGGATCGGCGCACCCGGAACCCGGGTCAGCCCGCCGCGGCGAGTAGCAGTCCGGCGGCAGCGCGCCGCGGCGAGTATCGGTCCGGAATGCCTGCGGCGCGGGCTACCAGGTCGGGTGCGCGAGCACGCCGCCGTCCACCACCAGGTTCGCGCCTGATACGAAGCGCCCCATGGGGGAGGCGAGGAAGAGCACCGCGTCGGCCACGTCCCCGGGCCCGACGAGGCGTCCCAGCGGCACGTGCGCGAGCCACCGCCGTACGCCGTCCGGCCAGGCCCGTTCCAGGTCGGGGCTCCAGGTCAGGCCGGGAGAAACCGCGTTGACGCGGATCCGGTACCGGCCGAGTTCGAGGGCGGCCGCCCGCGAGTACATCACCACCCCGGCCTTGCTCGCGGCATAGTGGCCATGATCCCAGGCAGGCTGGAGCCCCTCGATCGAGGCGACGTTGACCACGGCGCCCCCGGACGCCTGGGCGACGAAGACCCGGGCCGCCGCTCGCGTGCACAGGACGACGCCGCGCAGGTTGGTCGCCAAGACGGCGTCCCAGTCGGCGGCCGTCTGCTCCAGCAGCGGGCGCGTCGGCTGGATCCCGGCGCAATTCACCAGGATGTCCAAGCGCCCCAGCGCGGCAACCGCCGCGTCGAGCGCAGGGCCCACGCGGGCCTCGTCGGCCACGTCGAGCGTGACGGCCATCGCCACGCCGCCCCGATCGCGGATCCTGGCCACGGTCCCGCCAGGGGCCTCGTCGGCGCTGCGCGCCGCCACGGCCACGGCGGCACCGGCCTCCGCGAGCCGCTCCGCGATGACCGCGCCGATCCCCCGGCTGGCGCCGGTGATGAAGGCGACGGACCCGCGCAGGTCGAGCAGGCGGTCCACGGGTGGCACCGGCAACGGGTTCTCGCTGGTCTCCATGGAACCTCCCCCGCTTCGGGTCGTCCCTGCGGTCAGAACCGGCAGAGGCGCCGGATCCGTTCCTCGTGCGCAGGGTACCGGCTCGACATCTCGGTCCGCCGCGCGAACTCCACAACCGCGTCCGAGTAGGGCGGCGCCATG
This sequence comes from Chloroflexota bacterium, assembly GCA_021814735.1. GTDB lineage: Bacteria > Chloroflexota > Limnocylindria > Limnocylindrales > CSP1-4 > JAJYNJ01. The sequence goes on from JAKAHX010000035.1 coordinate 6,120, forward strand.
AACGTCGAGACGAGGCTCCAGTCGCCGAGGGGCTCCGCCGCCTGCCAGGTCCCCGGTGCCACGACCAGCTGGGGCCGCTCGCCCGCTTCCAGGTCGGGACCCAGGACAGGCTCGGAGACGACGCCGGTAGGGTCGATGAGGAGCATCCGGAGCGGCGCGCCGGCATGGTGGGCCCAGATCTCCAGGTGGGCCAGCCGGTGCAGGGCGGAGAAGTCCGGGCGCTCCACCAGGAAGTAGATCGCGCTGGAGCGCTCATCCCTCCAGGTCTCGCCCACGAAGCCCCCTTCCGGCTGGAGCGGCACCAGGCCGAGCAGCTCCACGATGCGCCCGGCGCTCAGCGGCGTGCCCATGATCCACCTCCGTGCGGCGCGGCCTCATGTGCGGCCCCGGGCGCGGCCTCGGACGGGGCCTCGGGTGCTGCCCCCGGCGCGGCCTCAGGTGGGGGCTGCGGCGCTGCCCCCGGCGCTGCCCCCGGCGCTGTGCCCGGCGCGGCCTCGTCGATCTCCTCCGCGTCCCGAAGGGCCTCGTGTTCCCCGGCCAGCGCGAACCGCAGGCTGACGTACGCGACCAGGTCGACCGCCAGGCCGCCCAGCCCGGCGAGCTGCGAGCCGTAGAAGACGAAGACCTGGGTGACCAGGATCCAGGTCAGGAGCCCGCGCAGGAACCAGCGGTATGCCGACGCCCGTGATCCCGGGAGCGCCACCACGCCACGCGCCACCAGGGCCGCGCCCGCCAGCGTCGAGAGCGCCTCCCCGGCGCGCGACACGGTCCAGGCCTGATTGGTGCCCCCGATCGTCAACGCCAGCGTCAGCACGCCGGCCACGGCCGCGATGGTGTACACGACCACGGCGGCGACCAGCACGCGATCGAACCAGGCGCCGGCCGCGAGGCGCCGGTACGCGGCGACCAGCCGTGCCGGCAGTGCCTCGTACCAGGCGTCGTGCTCCGCGGCGGCGGGCAGCGCGTCCACGTACCGGCGAACGTCCCGTGCCAGCGCGGAACCTGCCGGGGCCCGACGGAGCAGCGCGCGCAGCCGTGCCCGGTCGCTCGGCTCGATGGGCTGCTCCAGGTGGCCCTCGAGCAGGTCGAGCGCGTTGGCCAGCGACTCGCGCGGCGTCAGCTGGCGCTGCCCCACGATCGCCCGCGAGACCAGGAAGAGCACCACGAAGAGGACGTAGATGATCGCGACCGCCGGCCGGTAGAAGTAGTTGTTGTCGGCCGTCAGGAACTTGCCGATCTCGTCGATGAAGGTGCCGAAGCCCAGCCCCGCCACTACCGCGGCGCCGTGCTGCACCGGCCGGTCCAGCCACGCCAGCAGCATGCCGAGCGCGGCCAGCATGAGGAGGCCGCCCCAGAGCATGTGGGCGACGTGCAGTCCGCCCCCGCCCACGCGCGGGTAACCGGTCGCGGCCAGGAAGGCCCGGATCCCGAGGAACGAGACGACCGCCGCCACGAAGAACGACTCGAGCAGTGCGGGGGCGTCAGCGTTGCGCAGGCGGTGACGAAGCGGGGAGCGCGGCATGGCAGGGAGGATACGGGGTGCGCGGGCCGGCGCGAGTCTGCACGTGCACCGGAGACGCGGCCGGATCGGGTCGCTGTATCTGACGAAATCGGCCCACTCGGCCCTTGACAAGTGCGAGAGACGGCCTCGGCGTCATTGACTTCTGGTCGGGCAAGGGGGAGAGTAGCGACGCACACACGTGCCAAGCAAGCGAGGGGGGGGACGCGTCTCGTGGGATCGCTCATCCGGTTGGTCCGGGCGCCGACTGCCCAGCGGCTCGCGGCGGGCGCGTCGGTCGCGCTGCTTCTTGCCGCGCTGCTCAACGCGAACGTGTTCGCCGCCTCCAACAAGCCGTACTCGGTGTCATCGCCGTCGCCGGCGACGGTGTCGGTCGGCCAGAACCAGGGGATCGCGTTCACGGTCACCGACCAGGCGAAGACGCAGCAGCTCGGATCCCTCGAGATCCAGCTGTCGACGGCGGGCTTCTCGTATCAGGCCGACAGTGCCGGCAGCTGGGGCTCCGCGAGCCCGACCGGCGCCACCGTGACCTCGCTCAGTTCGACGATGCTGCTGTTCCAGAACCTGAACATCCAGCCCGGGCAGTCGGCAACGGTGACCATCGCCGACGTGGTCGCGCCCGGGTGCGTGCCGCTCCAGTGGACGTTCACGGCGCAGCAGGCGAACCAGTGGAACTCGACGAACACGGCCAACTACCTGACGCTGAACGGCTCGCAGCCCGTCTCGGGATCGGCCGAGACATGCGCGCTCGCGTTCAGCACCCAGCCCATGGACGCCGGCGTCAACCAGCAGATCACGGGCACGGCACTGGTGCCGACCGCGACAGCCGTGACGGTCCAGGTGTTCAACACGGCCGTCACACCCGCGCGGCCGATCGCCGTCCAGACCAGCGTGACGCTCTCCGTGGCCAGCGCAGCGCTCGATTACGGCTACTCGAGTGCCACGCTGTCCAGCGCCGGACCGGTCAGCACGAACGCCAGCGGCGCAGCCACGCTCCCGGGTCTGAGCCTCGATGCGCCCGGTCGGTACACGCTCGCCGCGACGGCATCAGCGCCGAGCATCGCGTCCGCGGTCTCCGGCCCGTTCCGGATCTGGGGCAACGCGTCGGCGTGCACCACCGGGGGGTGTGATCTGTCGTTCGGCACATCGAGCGGCGAGACCTTCAGCGTGTCCTCGAACTCCACGAGCGGGGGCCTTGGCGGCTCCCTGAACATCATCCAGGACTTCACCTGCGCTGCGCAGCCATACGGCGGCGTCCCCGCCCTGCCCGGCACGAGCCCTGCCGTCACGACCGCGGAGGGATCCAACGCGACCACCAACAAGACAATCGAGATCTTCATCCCGGACTCGATCCTGCAGGCGGCCGTCTCGACGAACAGCGCGACCACGAACCAGGTGGACGCACTGCTCGAGACGCACTACATGGTCTGCATGAGTGCGCCCCACGAGTTCGCCGTCGCGTGGACGCCGTACGCGAGCGGTCAGGCCGTGACGGACCCGGCCATGACGACGGCCATGAACGACGGCAGCACGTGGTATCGCGGCCTGCTGCCGGACTGCCAGGACGTCAGCGGCACGGCCCCGTGCGTCCAGAGCCGCGTCCACGGAAGCGGCGGCCTGACGATTACCGTGATCACGTCGGCCGACGACCCGATGCTCTCCTAGCCGCAG
>JAKAHX010000036.1 GCA_021814735.1 Chloroflexota bacterium
TCGAGGTCGAACGTGGCGTGCATGGCGCGATGATGGCACGCGGGGTCGCTGCACGCGCCGGCGAGGCGCGCAGCGCGCGTTCGGGAGCCGCCGGGCCCGGCGCGCGCGCGTCGGCGTGGCGCACGCCCGCCGGGGTGCGCGGGCGCCGCAGCGGGCGATGCGGCATCGGCGCTTCGGCGGTGAGGCGGTGTCCCGCCGCTCCGGCGGTACAATCGGCGCGGTCCTGCGTCCCGCGCCGACCATGTCCGGAGCATCGTCCGAACGTCCCCCCGGAACGTCCGCCCCGCATCACCAGCGTCCTGAACGAGGAGCCAGCGACTCATGACCAGCACGGACACCGTCGCCGAGCGAGCCCACCGCGCGGCCAAGCGCTACATCTATGCCTTCGGCGGAGGCCGCGCCGACGGGAATGGCGAGATGAAGGCCCTCCTCGGCGGCAAGGGTGCCGGCCTGGCCGAGATGACCCGCGCCGGCCTGCCAGTGCCCCCGGGCTTCACCATCACCACCGAGGCATGCAACGACTACTTCGCTGCCGGTGAGGCGCTGCCCGACGGCCTCTGGGAGGACGTCCAGGACGCGATGCGCGAGGTCGAGCGGGAGACCGGCAAGCGCTTCGGCGGGCGCGAGAACCCGCTCCTCGTCAGCGTCCGTTCGGGCTCCAGGTTCTCCATGCCGGGCATGATGGACACCGTCCTCAACCTCGGGCTGAACGAGGAGACCCTGCCGGGACTCATCGCGCTGACGCAGAACGAGCGCTTCGGCTGGGACGCCTACCGGCGCTTCATCCAGATGTTCGGGCGCATCGTGATGGACGTGGACGGCGCGCGCTTCGACGAGGCGCTCGACGCCGCGAAGGAACGCCACGGGGCGAAGGCCGACACGGACCTGGACGCCGCCGCCCTGCGTGCCCTGTCGGACGTGTACAAGGGGATCGTGCGGGAGGCGACCGGCCGCGAGTTTCCCTCCGACCCGAACGAGCAGCTGGACCTCGCCATCAAGGCCGTCTTCCGCTCGTGGTTCGGCAAGCGGGCGGTGGACTACCGCAACTACAACAAGATCCCCCACGACCTGGGCACCGCGGTCAACGTGGTGACCATGGTCTTCGGCAACATGGGGGACGACTCCGGCACGGGCGTGGCCTTCACCCGCGATCCCAACACCGGCGAGAAGGTGCTCTACGGCGAATACCTCACCAACGCCCAGGGCGAGGACGTGGTGGCCGGGATCCGGACGCCGCAGAAGATCGCCCACCTGGAGCAGGAGCTGCCGCAGGCGTACCGCGAGTTCCAGGCGATCGCGGAGCGGCTCGAGCGGCACTACCGCGACGTCCAGGACCTGGAGTTCACCATCGAGCGTGGCCGGCTCTTCATGCTGCAGACCCGCAGCGCGAAGCGGACAGCCGCCGCCGCGGTGAAGATCGCGGTGGACATGGTGGCCGAGGGGATCATCTCGGAGGTCGAGGCGGTCGAGCGGATCGAGCCGGCGCAGGTGGACCAGCTCCTCCGGGCCCAGTTCGACCCGGCCGCCCGCCAGGCGGCGCCGCGGATCGCGCGGGGGCTCAACGCGTCCCCGGGCGCCGCGGTGGGCCGCGCGGTGTTCGACGCCGACACCGCGGTCGAGTGGGCCGCGCGCGGCGAGAAGATCGTGCTGGTGCGCGTGGAGACCTCCCCGGACGACTTCCATGGCATGGCGGTCGCCGAGGGCATCCTGACGGCCCGTGGCGGTGCCACCTCGCATGCCGCGGTCGTCGCCCGCCAGATCGGAAAGCCGTGCGTCGCGGGCTGCTCCGAGCTCCTCGTGGACTACCACACCCGGTCGGCCACTACCAACGGCACGACCTTCCGGGAGGGTGACCCGATCAGCCTGGATGGCTCCACCGGCGAGGTCTTCCTGGGCGCGCTGCCCACGGTGGCCGCGCGCTTCGAGGAGCAGCCGGACCTGCGCAAGATCCTGGGCTGGGCGGACGGGATCCGCCGCCTGCAGATCTGGACCAACGCGGACAAGCCCGAGGAGGCCGCCCAGGCCCGCGCCTACGGCGCCCAGGGGATCGGCCTCTGCCGCACCGAGCACATGTTCCGCGAGGGCGACCGGCTCGAGATCGTGCGGGCCGCGATCCTGGTGGCCACCGCAGCCACCCGTGCCAAGGCGAAGGTGGCGGCCGGGGAGGCGCTCTCGGCCGACGAGCAGGCGGTCGTGGAGCAGTTCGACGGCGCGATGGCCCGGCTCGAGAAGCTCCAGCAGGGCGACTTCGAGGGGATCCTCACCGCGATGACGGGGCTGCCGGTCATCATCCGGCTGATCGACCCGCCGCTCCACGAGTTCCTGCCCAAGCACGAGGACCTGCTCGTCGAGGTGACGCAGTACCGCGACCGCGGGACGCCCGAGGACGACCCGGGCTTCGCGGAGGCGCGGCGCATGCTGGCGGCGGTCGAGTCGATGCGGGAGCAGAACCCGATGCTGGGCCTGCGCGGGATCCGGCTCGGCCTGATGATCCCGGACTTCGTCAAGATCCAGACCCGCGCGATCCTGAACGCGGCCATCGCCGTGAAGCGGCGCGGCCTGGACCCGCGCCCGGAGATCATGATCCCGCTGGTGGGCCACGTGAACGAGCTCCGGGCCACCCAGACGCTGCTCGAGGCGGAGGCCGTCTCGGTCGTCGAGAAGGCCGGCGAGTCGATCGCCTACAAGTTCGGCACCATGATCGAGATCCCGCGCGCCTGCTGGGTGGCGGACGAGATCGCCGAGCTCGCGCAGTTCTTCAGCTTCGGGACCAACGACCTGACCCAGATGACGTTCGGCTACAGCCGCGACGACGCCGAGGGCGGGTTCCTCCTGAAGTACGTCGAGGACAAGATCCTGCCGTACAACCCGTTCCAGTCGCTGGATCCGGTGGTCGTCGAGGAGATGCGCCTCGCGGTGACCAAGGGCCGGGCGACCCGGCCCGACCTGGAGGTGGGGATCTGCGGCGAGCATGGCGGCGACCCGCTCTCGATCGCGTACTGCAACGAGATCGGGCTCAACTACGTCTCCTGCTCGCCCTTCCGGGTGCCGGTGGCGCGGCTGGCGGCCGCGCAGGCCGTCCTGGCCGGGGAGCGGGACAAGTAGCGCGGGTCCCGGCGGATTCCCGCCGCCGGGGCGGCCGGACGACTCGCGAGGCACGGAGCCGGGCGGTGACGCCCGGCTCCGTTGCGTTTGGCCGGGCCCGGGCCACGCGGGCGCGGGATGGTGGGCCACCGGCAGGCGGGCTCGGCCTCGTCGGGCGTCGTCGGCCGCGAGCGACCGGCACGGACGCGTTACCGGGCCCCTGCGCGCCACCTACACTGGCGCCATGAGCGACTACCGGTACGGCATCCTCGGAGCCGGGCGGCAGGGGACCGCCGCGGCCTATGACCTCGTCGTGCGCGGCGAGGCGGCGTCGGTGACGCTCGCCGACATCGACCTGTCCGCGGCCCGGCGGGCGGCGGAGCGCGTGAATCGCCTGACCAACACCGAACGCGCCACGGCCGCGCAGCTCGACGTCATGGATCACGCGGCGCTGGTCGCCTTCCTGCGGCCGCTGGACGCATTCATCGCGGCCGTCTCCTACAAGCTCAACCTGCGGATCGCGGAGGCGGCGCTGGAGGCCGGCACCAGCATGTGCGACCTGGGCGGCCACACCGCGACCGCGCTGGCGCAGATCGCGCTGGCGGACCGGGCGCGGGAGCGCGGGATCGCGATCATCCCGGACTGCGGCGAGGCGCCGGGACTGGCCAACAACCTGATGGCGTACGCCACCACGCTGCTCGACGAGACGGACGACCTGCTGCTGCTCGACGGGGGCCTGCCGCTCCACCCGGAGGCGCCGTGGGAGTACCGCGTCACGTTCTCCATGGACGGCCTGACGAACGAGTACGCGGGCGGGGCGGACTGGGTCCGCGACGGCCGGATCGTGCACGTCGACACCTTCGACCCGGCCGAGTACGAGCTGGTGGACCTGGGCGAGCCGGTCGGCGAGCTGGAAGCCTTCTCCGCCGGCGGCGGGTCCACCGTGCCGTGGACGCTGGGGCGCACCGTGCCGTCGATCCGCAACAAGGTGCTGCGCTACCCGGGCCACGTCGCCCAGTTCCAGGCGTTCGCGGATGCCGGCTTCTTCTCCGAGGAGCCCATCGAGGTCGACGGAGCACCGGTCATCCCGCGGCACGTCTTCCACGCGCTCATGGAGCCGCAGATCCGCGCCCCGGAGGCGTTCGAGGACATCGTGATCGCGCACGTCATCGCGACCGGCCGGCGTGGTGGCGTGCCCACGCGGGCCGTGGTGGACCTGCGCGCGGTCCGGGACGATGCGCTCGGGTTCACCGGGATGGAACGCACCACCGGCTGGCACGCCGCGATCGTCTGCCACATGATCGCCTCGGGCGCCATCCCCCCGGGTGCCGCCCCGGTGGAGGAGGCCGTGCCGCCGGCGACCATGGTCGCTGCCCTGCGGGAGCGAGCGCTGGCGGTCACCGAGACGGTGGAGCCGATCCGCTGACCCGTGGTCGCGCGGAGGCAGCCAGCTACCCGAGGACCAGCGGGATCGCCACCCCGAAGCCGAGCCCCCAGGCGAGGTTGAGTCCCACCACGACGGGCAGGTCGCCGACGCGCAGCGGGCGGCGGGCCACCACGGCCAGCGCGCTCAGGGCCAAGGCGCCTCCGACGCCGATCACCGGGAACAGGACCAGTCGCCCGGGGCCCCCGAGCCACTCGTAGACGGAGACGGCGATCGCCCCGCAGGCGATGGCCGCGATGCCCCACGCGAGGCCGGAGCGGAGTGGGTGCGCGCCCACGTCCAGCGTCACATGGCCTGCCACGGAGGCCCGATAGAAGGCCAGGAGCGCCGACAGTATGGCGACGGCGGCCACGATCGCGGCCGCCGCCAGCAGGTCGTCGAAGAGCATCTGGACGCCTCCGCCGTGGGCTCGGTCGGTGACGCTGGCGTGGTCGGTGACGAGGTCACCCTAGCGGCGCGCGCGCCGCGCTTCAATCCGCCATCCGGCCCGTCGTCGCGTCCGGTCGCCCGGGGCATCACCGGCGGCATCGCCGTGCACCGGCCCCGGTGGCCGGCGTCGCCCCGGGCGCAGGCGGTAGCATTGGCCGCGGAGGGCCCCCGTGTTCTATCGCTCCGATCCCTGGCTGCACGTCATCACCGGCTGCATGTCGTCCGGCAAGACGGACGAGCTGCTGCGCCTGCTCCGTCGCGCCGAGATCGCACGCCGGCGCGTCCTGCTCGTCCGACCGGACATCGACGTGCGCACCCCGCCGGAATTCGCGGAGAGCCGGAGCCACGCCCGGTTCCCGTCCACCCTGGTCCCGCGCAGCGACCCGGGCATGATCCTGGCGCTCGCGCGCGAGCGGGACGCCGACCTGGTGGGCATCGAGGAGGCCGAGTTCTTCGAGCCGGGCATCGTGGACACGGTGCAGACGCTGCGGGCGACCGGTCGGCACGTCATCGCCACCGGGCTGAACCTCGATTTCGCCGGGCGCCCGTTCAACTCGATGCCGATGCTCATGGCCCTGGCGGACGAGGTGACGACGCTCACCGCGATCTGCGTGGTCTGCGGTGATACCGCCACGCGGACGCAGCGGCTGGTGAACGGGCAGCCCGCCGCGAGCGACGACCCGCTCATCGTGGTGGGCGGCTTCGAGCGAGCGGCCGTCGAGACATACGAGGCGCGGTGCATCCGTCACCACGAGGTGGGAGCGCCGCGCGGCGCCTGATCCCGGGCCGGCGGGCTGTGCGCTGGGGGCGACGGAGCGCACCGCGCGACACGACGATGAGAGCGGAGGAAGCGATGCAGGTGGGTCTCCTGATCCCGCAGGGCTGGAAGCACGAGTACGACGGCTGGGATGCCGCGGCGGCGTGGGCACGCACCATGGCGCTGGCCCGTCAGGCCGAGGCGCTGGGGTTCGAGTCCGAGTGGGTCTTCGACCACTTCCACACCACCCCGGACACGACCGACGAGATCACGTTCGAGTCGTTCACCACGCTCACGGCCATGGCGGGCGTGACGTCGCGCGTGCGGCTCGGCCACATGGTGATCTGCGCCGGGTACCGCAACCCCGCGCTGGTCGCCAAGCTCGCCTCGACGCTCGACGTGGCCAGCGCCGGTCGCTTCGAGCTGGGGATCGGCGGAGGGTGGAAGGAGGACGAGTGGCTGGCCTACGGCTACGGGTTCCCCTCCACCGCCGAGCGGCTGGGGGCGCTGGGAGACGCGCTGGAGGTCATCACCCGCATGCTCGCTCCCGGCCGGGCCACGTACGAGGGGCGGTTTGCGAGCGTGCGCGGCGCGGTGAACGTGCCGAAGGGGATCCAGCAGCCGCGCCCGCCGATCATCGTGGGCGGCAACGGCCAGCAGGTCACCTGGCGACTGGCGGCACGCTTCGCCGACGAGCTCAACGTGGTCTTCCTCTCGCCGGAGCGCATCGCCGAGTCGCTGCCGGTGATCCGGGCGCGCTGCGAGGAGATCGGCCGCGACCCGGCGACCCTGCGGCTCTCCGTGTACGTCCGCGACGAGGAGATGCGCGAGCCCGGCCAGCCGCGGGTCGACCTGATCGGCCAGTATGCGGGGCTCGGCATCGCCCGCCTGGTCGCGTTTCCGACGCGCTGGGGCCCGACCGAGGAGGCGCAGGCGCGGTTCGCGGAGGACTGCGTGGCGGCCGGCATCCCGCTGGCACGGGGCCGGTAGCGCGCGCACCGCTCCGCTGGCTCCTCGCGACGCCCCGGGCGGCTCGCCGCCAGGGGCGGAGCGGTCATGCGGCGCGGTCCCGGGCGTCCGGATGGCACTGTCCGCGCGCGGAGACGCCGGGGAGACTGGCGCGACGGAGGTGCGCCGTATGCCGTCGGCCGAACTGGTCGTCGCGTCCACGCTGGGGGTCAAGTCGCTCGAGGAGTGCCTGCGGACCAGGCGGTCCTGCCATGATTTCGGGTGGGACCCGCTCACCGAGCAGGAGTTGCTTGGGCTCTGCTGGGCAGGCCAGGGGATCACCGGGCCCGGCGGCCAGCGCACGGCGCCGTCCGCCGGGGCGGTTCATCCGCTCGAGCTGTACGTCGTGGCAGGCACCGGGATCTTCCACTACGAGCCAGAGGCCAACCGGCTGGAGCAGGTCGCGCGCGGCGACCGCCGGCCGGCCCTGTGCGCCGCCGCGCAGTCCCAGGACGTGATCGGCCTCGCGCCCGCGACCCTCGTGATCGTCGCGGTGGAGGGGCGCATGGATCCGCGCTACGGGGCACGGTCACGCCACTACGAGCTGGTGGAGACCGGGCACGTCGCGCAGAACGTGCTGCTGGCGGCGACCGCCATGGGGATCTGCGCCACGCCGGTGGGCGCGCTCGACGATTCGGCCGTGCGGGACGTCCTGGACCTGCCGCCGAACCACACGCCCCTCTACCTCGTCGCCGTGGGCCACGGCGCGGATCGGGCGTCGATCGGCGCATCCCGCTGACCCGCGGGCGCCGGTGCGGCCACCCGCGGGCCGCACGGACGCCGGGGCCACCGACACGACCGAGTCCCGCCCCGGCGATCCCGCCCCGGCGATCCCGCCCCGGCTGGCCGGCCGCGGCACACGCCGGGACAGGGAGAGGGCCGGCACCAGCCGCGCTCGTGCGTGCGGACCCTGCGCAAGCGTGGGCGGCAGGGGCCGCGCTGGCCCCGTAGCATGGAGGTTCCATGCCCGCGCCCCGGTCTGATCCCTCCTATCGCGCGCTCCTCGCCGTGCCGTCGCTGGCCCGGATCATCGCGGGCATGCAGATCGCCCGGATCGCCCAGTCGATGGTGGGGGTGGCGATCGTGCTCTTCACCCTGACCGCCTACCACTCCGCGGCCCTGGCCGGGGCCGTCACGTTCGTGGCGATCGTGCCGGGCATGCTCGTGAGCCCCGTCGCCGGCGCCCTGCTCGACCGGCACGGGCGGGCTCGGCTGGTGCTGGTCGACTACGTGGTGGCCGGCATCTCGCTCGCCCTCATCGGCGGGCTCGCCCTCGCGGGCGCCCTCCCGGTCTGGCTGCTGCTGCTGATCGCCGGCGTCTCGTCGCTGACGGCTCCACTCAGCAGCACCGGGCTCCGCAGCCTGTTTCCGTTGCTCGTGCCGGTGCCGCTGTGGGAGCGGATCAACGCGGTCGACTCGATGGGCTACGTGGTGGCGACCATCGTCGGCCCGCCGCTGGCCGGCGTGGCGGTCGGCCTGTGGGGAGGCCCGTTCGCGCTGGTGACCATCGCGATTGCCTACCTGGTGGCAGCGGTGGTGCTCATCGGGATCCCGGACCCCAGGACCGACGTCATCTCGACCGGGAACCTGCTGGTCGACGCATGGCAGGGCCTCGCCTACACGTGGCGCAATCCCACGCTGCGGGCCCTCGGGTTCTCCATCTCGGCACTCAATCTCAGCGGCGGGGTGACGACCATCGTCGTCCCGCTCATCGTGCTCGACGTGCTCCACATGGGGTCGGAGATGGCGGGCGGAATCTTCGCCGTGATGGGCGTGGGCGGGGCCGTCGCCGCTCTGGTCTTCGGCCGGTTGAACAGCGAGGGCCGGGAGCGGCGGATGCTCGTGCTGCCGATGCTCGCGAGCGGGGCGGTCCTGCTCCTCCTGTTGCCAGGACAGCTGGTGCCGATGGCGGTGTCGATGGGGCTGATCGGGCTCCTCAACGGCCCGATGGACATCGCGCTCTTCACCCTGCGCCAGCGCCGGACCGACCCCGCGTGGATGGGCCGCGCGTTCGCGGTCTCGATGAGCTTCAACTTCGCGGGTTTCCCGGTCGGTTCGGCGATCGCCGGCTGGCTCGCCTCCCGGACGATCGAGGGCGCGGTCCTGTTCGGGGCGGGCGCATGCGTGCTGGCGGCCGTGATCGCCGCGCGAGGCATTCCCTCGGCGGGCGAGGGCCCCACGATCGCCGACCTGGCGGTCGGCGTTCCGCACGAGGGGGCCGGCACCGCCGCGTGACGGGCGCAGCCGGCGTGCCGGGCCGCGGCGTCGTGGCTGCGACGCGGCCGGGAACCGGCCCGGGGGGCACCGGCGGGCGGCGTGACAGGAGCCCGCGACCCCGGCGCACGGAAGCAGCTACCCCGCGCAGGAACCAGCGACGTCGAGGCAGGAAGCCGCGACCGGGGGCCACTCGCAGGCACGGGTGAGTGAGAGATACGCGCAGGTTCTGACAGATTTGGTAAGGTTCGGGCCATGCAGGAACCTGGCCCCGGGGTCGCGGCGCGT